>NZ_JASJFG010000102.1:0-8886 GCF_030065375.1 Microcystis sp. M49636_WE2
CAAACGTCTAGAATGGTCATTAATTTTTGTGCATGGTCGGGTCTTCTAACCGAAGGCATTGACGAAAAACACATTGTATCTGTCCTAGAGGCACTATGAAAAAGCTTAAGCAATACTGGACTGCTGAAGCACTGGAAAAAGACTTAGGCGATCCTCTCAATCCCGATAACCCTCTATCCTACAAGCGGGTGATCGAAATTGACGAGAGCGAAGAATTTCCCCACGAGGAAATTCGCTGGTTATACGACTGGAAACTCCAACACTACTACATTCCCACCGATTGCGGCGGTGAATTTACCTCTTTTGAGGAATTTGTCGCTTTTGTGCGGGTACTTTCCCGACGGGATCAAACTATCGGCATCGCTTTTACTACCCTATTCTGGTCGTTTTTAAACTGGATGGCGGGAACCCCAGAACAGAAACAGAAGCTCGCCCGTTTTATCATGGATGACTATGGGGCGATGTGTCTGGGTTACTCGGAAAAGGAACACGGTAGCGATCTGATCAATGGTGATCTAACTGCGACGAAGGTGGAAGGAGGTTATATTCTCAATGGGGAGAAATGGCCGATTAACCGGGCGACTATCTCTGGAGTTTCCTTTATTTTGGCGAAAACCGATGCTAACGGCGGGCCAAAGTGTTTAACCCTATTTATGGTCGATAAACGGCAATTAGACCCCGAAAAATACTATAATTTACCGAAAATATACACCCATGGTGTGCGGGCCTCGGATATGAGTGGCATTGGTTTTAAGGATTGTTTCGTCCCCGATTCCATGCGTTTACGCGAGGAGGGAGACGGTTTAGAATTAGCCCTGAAAGGTTTCCAGATTACCCGAATGTTGTGCGCTGCTTTTTCCCACGGGGCAGCCGATACCGCTTTAAGAACTACCCTCGGTTTTGCCGTTAATCGGGTAATTTATAACAAAACTGTGATGGATTTGCCCCAACCCCGGCGCACTCTCGTGGATGCTTTCCTTGACATCCTTATTTGTGATTGCGAGACGATTCCGGCCGCGAGAGGTTTTCATATTATCCCCGAACAGTTTAGCGTCTGGGCTTCGGTGGTAAAATATTTTGTCACCGTCCGTCTGGAGGAGATGGTTAATAGTGTTTATGTGGTCTTGGGATCGCGTTTTTATATGCGAGAAGAACACGAATTCGGCATCTTCCAGAAGCTACTGCGGGATAATTCGATTATCAGTATGTTTGACGGCAGTTCGATCGTCAATCTTCATGCTTTAATCCTACAATTGCGTCCTTTAACTAAATATCGGGCTAAACGCAACTCGCGCACCATGTCGGCGTTAAAAAGCCGTTTAGAGACGATTTTTAGCCTAGAAAAGTCAGTTCCTCCCTTTGAACCCAATAATTTAGAATTATTTGGCCGGGGAATCGATGATTCCCTACAGGGTTTAGAGATTGCCCTTGATATGCTGGAAGGATTGAAAGATTCTCAGGAGGTGGACCCGGAAGTATTAGAAAATCTATTGATGTTGGGTAATTTAGTTTTAGAGGAACTAAATGCTCACGATGAACAGATTAGTCAATCGAAATTCGAGTATGGTCACGACCAATCACCCGAATTGTTCGAGATTGCCAAGAAATACTGTACCTTACACGCTGCTTCCGCTTGTTTACACACTTGGCTTTATAATCGTTCCATCCTGGGTGAATTTTTTGCCCGGGGGGAATGGTTGGTGTTGAGTTTACACCGATTACTGCGAACTCTCCGGCCGCTGCCTTACACTCTGTCTGAGGTGTATGTAGAAAATGTTGCCCAAGAATTGCTGAAATTATATCGAGAAAATCAACATTTTTCGATCGCCCCTTTTCAATTAGCCCATTCACAAACTACCGAGGAAAAAACCCATGAACTCCAGCTCCAATCTTAATAATCTGGTACAAAATTGGTTAGTAAAACAGTTAGCCGATCAGTTATCTTTAGATGCCAAAACGATTAATGTGACTGAACCTTTAACCCGTTATGGTTTAGATTCGATCGATGCGGTAACGATGGTGGGTGATCTAGAAGATTGGGTCGGTCAAGAGTTACCTTCTACCCTTTTCTGGGATCATTCTACTATTGAAAAAGCGTCTCTTTTCCTAGTAGAAAACTACGATCTTTCTAATCTTTCCGGTGAGGAAACCCCCGCAGAAGTTGCTCCCGTCGCTGAAAAAGCTGAACCAGCCGTTAGTGGTGGCAAAGGTTGGAGTTTATTCGGTCGTCGTTAATTTTAGGTGTAGGGTGGGTTAGGCGACGACAATTTATGCTAGGGAAAATTATCTAGTATTCGCCGTAACCCACCTATATTAGTTATCAATTGGCTCTGTTCTCTACTCACCAGTATAGGAATTGCTAAGTACCTAAACAAAATTAATTACCCATTTCTCCGTAAAGCAACAATCGCTGTATTTCTTTTCTGTTGCCCGTTCCGCAGTTCTGGAGTTCCCTCTCACCACTAGGAAATTTATTTTGTACGACTACTTATAAATTGAAATATATAAAAAAGGGCGATCACTTGATCGCCCTTTTCTCCTACTAAATAACAAAAATTAGCGTAAGATATACACCAGTAAAAATAGGATAATCCAGACCACATCGACGAAATGCCAGTATAATTCTGCCGCTTCCACACCAAAGTGAGATTGACTAGAATAGTGGTCTTTTTGACGAGAACGCCAGAGGACAGATAGAATCAGCACTAAACCGAAGGTAACGTGGAGACCGTGGAATCCGGTTAAGGCATAAAAAGCGCTGGTGAAAACATTAGTTGTCAGACCGAATTCAGCGTGATAATATTCGTATCCTTGACCACAAAGGAAGATAATTCCCATCAGGGCAGTAATGCCGAACCACAATTGTAAACCGGCATTATTGTTTTGTTTAATTGCCTTTTGTCCTATGTGCATAACAAAACTACTGGACACCAGAATAATCGTGTTAATTGTCGGTAGGGTTAATTCTAATTCGGGCGTGCCGGCGGGGGGCCAAACGGGTAACATGGTACGGTAGAACAAGAAAGCGGCAAATAAGCCTAAAAAGATGGAACTTTCCGCCACTAGAAACAAAACCACACCGAATAAGCGATGATCTGGGTGGCCATGATGTCCGTGTTCCACCGTTTCCTGATGATAATTGACAGAGAGTTGAGAATCTTCGAGCGTTGAACCTTGCATAATTGAATATCCTTAGTTTACACGGGAGACGGGAAGCTTTTTTTCAGTGATCAGTGGGAAGTGGGAAGTGGGAAGTGGGAAGCTTTTTTTCGGTAAACAGCAATCAGTGAACTGATAACTGATAACTGATAACTGATAACTGATAACTGATAACTGATAACTGATAACTGATTATTGCGATTCTGCGCCCACTTCAGCGAGGAGATCTTGTACTGATTCCGCTGCTTCTGATTCTTCCATATCAATACCGTAATCGTAGGGGCCGGACCAAAGAATCGGCATTTCCTCGAAATTCTCGATAATTGGGGGAGAGGAGGTTTGCCATTCTAGGGTTAAAGCGCGCCAAGGATTACGGCCGGCGGGTTGACCTTTAAAGGCACTCCAGACCATATTAATAGCGAAGGGAATACTCGATATACCGAGAATATAAGCTCCTGCGGTACTAAGAACATTTAAATCCTGAAACTGCACATCATACAGAGCAATACGACGGTTCATACCCAATAATCCCAATTCGTGCATCGGCATGAAAGTTAAATTCAAACCGATAAAACTGAGAACAAAGTGGATACGACCGAGAGTCTCGTTATACATCCGTCCGGTCATTTTCGGGAACCAATGGTAAACGGCAGAAAACAGGGCCATTGCCGTACCACCAAATAGTACATAATGGAAGTGACCGACGACAAAATAGGTATCGTGGACGTGGATATCGAAGGGAACAGAAGCCAACATAATCCCGGTCAAACCACCGATGAGGAAAGAAGACAGGAAACCGATCCCAAATAATAAAGACGTATTGAGACTAAGTTTACCCCCCCAAAGAGTGGCACACCAACTAAAGATTTTAATGCCCGTGGGAACGGCGATTAACATAGTTGCCGCCATGAAAAACATCCGTAACCAGCCGGGGGTGCCGCTGGTGAACATATGGTGGGCCCAAACGATTAAACCCAAGAAACAGATGGTGAGACTGGAATAGGCGATCGCTCGATAACCAAAAATCGGTTTACGCGCATGAACTGGTAATATCTCCGATATCGTGCCGAAAAAGGGCAAAATCATGATATAAACAGCAGGATGGGAGTAAAACCAGAACATATGCTGATAAACCACCGGATCGCCGCCGCCGGCGGGGTTAAAAAAGCTCGTGCCAGCGATTAAATCAAAGGATAAGAGAACGAGAGCAGAAGCGAGAACGGGGGTGGAAAGCAGTACCAGAGTCGATGTGGCCAGCATTGCCCAACAAAATAGCGGCATACTGTACAAATCCATCTCAGGAATCCGCATTTTCAGGATCGTGGTGATGAAATTAATCGAGCCTAAAATCGAAGAAGTCCCGATCAATAAAAGGCTCAAAATCCACAATTCTTCGCCCCATTTGCCGCTAATTAAGCTTAAAGGTGGGTAGGAAGTCCAACCGGACTGGGGTGCGCCGACAAAGAAACTGGATAATAATAGCAGCCCGCCGGGGGGATTAAGCCAGAAAGCCACAGCGTTAAGACGAGGAAAAGCCATATCTTCCGCCCCAATCATCAGGGGAATGAGATAATTGGCAAAACCTGCCCCAACCGGAACGATCCAAAGAAAGATCATGATCGTTCCGTGCATGGTCATGAATTGGTTATATAGTTCCGGGGAGACAAAATCGGGGTCGGGAGTGGCTAATTCTGTCCGCAGCACTTCCGCGAAAGCACCGCCAATAAAGAAGAAAAGAAAGGCAGTCACCAGATATTGAATCCCGATGACTTTATGATCGGTGCAGAAAGTAAAGTAATCGGTCCACTTGCGGTGATGGATCACCTCGGGAACGGTTGCTGGGGTGGTTATTTCCGTTGATGCTGTCATAATACCAAGATTTTAGATGACAAGAAAAATTACATTTGCTACTGATGGGCAACTTGGGCGAGGATTTCAGCGTCGATGCCCATTTCTTCGGTGTAGGGGGTCAAATATTGACTATCAGAGCGATCTTTAGTGGTCATGGCTACAGTTCGATCGCTGTCAACTTCGGCGATCGTGTTATCCTGCACCCATTGGTCGTAATCGGCTTGGGAGTGAACTACAAAGCTAGATTTCATGCCGCCGTGATAGGCCCCGCAAAGTTCCGCACAAATGATCGGATATTGACCAATTTGGTTGGATGTGAACGATAACACCGTTTCCTGTCCGGGGATAACGTCCTGTTTTAGACGCAATTGGGGAACCCAGAAAGCATGGATCACATCTCCCGCTTCCATATTCAGTTGCACGGGACGATTGACGGGAGCGTGCAGTTCTCCGGAAACAATGCCAGTTTCGGGATAGGTGAAGATCCAAGCGTATTGAATGCCTTTAACATTGACCACTAGGGGGGGAACTCCTTCACCATCGTAGGAATTGCCGATACCTAGGGCTACCCTGCGATCGCCGCCCAGGGCCATCATCGTGCCGTGGTGATGACCGTGGTGGGCGATTTCTCCTTTGCCACCCTTGGAAATCAAGGGATCGAGACCGCCGATATTGTTATAAATCTCGAAGCTATAGACGGCAAGGATAAAAACGATTACCGTCGGGATGGCTGTCCAGAAGATTTCTAGGGGGACATTGCCCTCCACTGCCGGCCCGTCGGTTTGATCCCCCGGTTTACGGCGAAAGCGAATCACTATATAGATAATCACGCCTTCAACTATTAAAAATAGTCCCGTGGCGAGGGTCATCATCAGATTAAAGATATTATCTATCTCCTGAGCATCTTCGGAAGCGGCCACAGGCATTAAGCCATGATTTTGGCCATACCAGAGACTAATTAAGGTCAAGGCGATCCCGAATACGAGCGTCAGGATACTGCTGGGAATTTTCACGGTCTTTTCAATATTTTTAATAGTGGCTACTTATTCAAGGCTAAAACATGATTCCCCTATAGATGGGAAATTTAACCAGCATCTTCTGAGAATTTTATCTTTTCTTTGGGATCGTTTTCGGGGAAAGTATTTTAAATAACTAATTTTTATGTTTTATTCTGAGTTTATGTAAACAAATGTAACGGAAATGACCAGAAATCTAAAGAATATCTAAAAGGTTTTACTGGTCGTAAAAAAACTCATTCACAGTGATAACTAACTGGCAAACAAAGCCATGATCTTTGATGACAGACTCCTTGAGAACAGGCAAACCGATGACCGAATCTGTTTTTAACCCGACACCCCTAAGAGAAACTGGCCATATTCAGGTGTGGATGCGCCGCTTAGTCTGGAAAATTGCGATCGCTACTTTCGCCCTCATGGTGGTGGGTGCTGCCACCAGAGTTATGAACGCCGGTTTAGCTTGTCCCGATTGGCCTCTGTGTTACGGTCAATGGATTCCCAGTCAGCAGATGAATCTACAGGTATTTCTGGAGTGGTTTCATCGTCTCGATGCCTCTTTGATCGGGTTTAGCACGATCGCTCTCGTCGGTCTGTCTTGGTGGTATCGTCGCCATCTTCCCCCTTGGCTGTTGCCCTCGGCGATCGCTGCCTTGGCTTTAATTCTCCTGCAAGGAGTCCTGGGAGGATTAACCGTCACCCAATTACTGCGATTTGACATCGTAACCGCCCATTTAGCCACAGCTTTGCTCTTTTTTGCCACCTTAATCGTCATTGCTATCGGTCTGACTCCCTACCGTGGCACAGGTGCGGTCGGGAAACTAACTTGGATGGGAATGGTCGCCACCGGTCTAGTTTATCTGCAATGTCTACTCGGCGGTCTCGTCGGTTCCCGTTGGGCTGCCCATCAGTGTTTAACGGTTTCCCAACTCTGCACCGTGATGAATAGCCACATTATCGGGGTTTTTCCCGCCACTATCTCGGTTTTAACCCTAGTTTTCTTCGCTTGGCGAACTGCCGCTATCCATCCTCTCCTTAAAAAACTAGCTTTTAGCGCCGGGGGATTAGTCGCCCTACAGGTGTTTTTGGGCGTTGCCACCCTGAAACTGCATCTCCAGGTGGAACCCTTAACCATTACCCACCACAGCATCGGTGCGCTATTGGTGGCAACCCTCGTCGCTTTTACCACTTTTGCCCTTCGCGATCGTTCTTTCGCACCTATAAGCCATCTCTAAGGATTTAATCACGATGACTGGAACTCAAGCCCTTCGCCACCACGATAATTTTTTACAAGTCGCTAAAAGTTATTATCAACTCACCAAACCGCGAATTATTCCTCTACTGCTGATTACTACAGCCGCTTCTATGGAAATCGCCTCTAAAGGTCAGGTTTCCCCTCTCTTACTCTTTCTTACCCTCCTCGGTGGCACTCTCGCCGCCGCCGCCGCTCAAACCTTAAACTGCATCTATGATCGCGACATCGATCACACCATGCTTCGTACTCGCGCCCGTCCGATCCCCTCCGGTCGCGTGCAACCCCTCCACGCCCTCATTTTTGCCCTCGTTTTAGCCTCTCTTTCCCTAGCACTTTTTGTCTTTTTTGTCAATACTTTGAGCGGATTTTTAGCAATGACCGGCATCGCATTTTATATGCTGATTTATACCCATCTGCTCAAGCGTCATAGTATCCAAAATATTGTTATCGGTGGCGCGGCTGGCTCGATTCCTCCCCTCGTCGGTTGGGCGGCAGTAACGGGCGATCTCGGTTGGATTCCCTGGATTTTATTCGCAATTATTTTCCTCTGGACTCCTCCCCATTTTTGGGCTTTAGCTTTAATGATCAAGGATGATTATGCAGAAGTGGATATCCCGATGATGCCCGTAGTTAAAGGAGAAGAAGCCACTAGCGAGCAGATTTGGCTCTATACTTTAATCGTCGTTCCTTTCACTTTCCTCCTGATTTATCCCTTGGCTGCCTGTGGTGTGGTTTATGGTGTAGCGGCTTTAATTTTAGGGTTTGTTTTCCTGAAAAAAGCTTGGCGATTAAAACAGAATCCTTTTGATCGGGACATGGCTCGATCGCTGTTTAAATATTCCATTCTTTACATGATGTTATTATGTACAGCTATGGTGATCGATAGTTTACCCATGACCTCTCGTCTCATCGCTACAATTGCCAGTTTATTCTCCTGTAGTTAATCTCAGTTATCGGTTATCAGTTATCAGTTAAGTAGTCGTGCAAAATTAATTTCCTAGTGAAGATAGGCAAAAGGCAAAAGGCAGGAGGCAAGAGGTGGTTAGATATGTGTAATTAATTTTGCTTAGGTACTTATCAGTTATCAGTACCGATCACCGATTACTGTTTACTGTTCACTGAAAATACTCCCCACTCCCCAATTCCCAATTCATAATTCATAATTCATAATTCTCCCATCTCCCCAATTCCCAATTCATAATTCATAATTCATAATTCTCCCATCTCCCCAATTCCCAATTCATAATTCATAATTCATCATTCATAATTACCCCCGACTACTGATTGCGACTGAGGGAGTTAATTCGCTCGATTAGTTGGGCTAAGATTTCTTGTAATTGTCGATCTTGATGCTGGGAAAGATTGATTTTATCACAGCTATAAATAACGGTGGTGTGATCTTTGCCGCCAAATTCTTCGCCAATGCGCGGTAAGCTTAAATCCGTGTGTTGACGCATCAAATACATTCCAATCTGTCGGGCAAAACTAATTTCTCGTCGGCGGGAATTTCCTTTTAGATCGGCGATCGAGAGTTGAAACTTTTCCGCTACTACCGCCATAATAATCTCAGGAGAAGTGGCAATTTTGGCCATTGGTGGATTTAAAACC
>NZ_JASJFG010000264.1:0-6440 GCF_030065375.1 Microcystis sp. M49636_WE2
GGCGGATTCGTTGATCGTCTATTAGCGGGGACGCTAGAAGCATCTATCGAGATAATTAAGACTTCCTATCGTCAAAGATTGGATAATTTCGCCGATTATACCCTACCCAAGCAATTAGCCTTCCGCCAAGTCGATGATACCTCCCGACTACCAGATTACCCCTACCGGGACGATGCTCTCTTACTTTGGCAAGCAACGGAAACCTACGTCAAAGATTACCTAAGTCTTTACTATACTTCCGACGCGGATGTAAACGAGGATACAGAATTACAAGCTTGGGTGCGAAAATTGATGTCACCTGAAGGTGGAAGCATTAAAAAATTAGTTTCTGACGGAAAATTAGACACTTTAGCCAAATTAATCGAAGTTGTCACCCAGATAATTTTTATTGCTGGACCACAACACGCGGCGGTTAATTATTCTCAATACGATTATCTCGCCTTTTGCGCGAATATTCCCCTAGCCGGTTATCAATCTCCTCCCAAAGCATCTGAGGAGGTGGATATGGATTATATTCTCCGTCTTTTGCCCCCCCAGGCCCAGGCCACTTATCAATTGGAAATTATGCACACTTTAACAGCTTTTCAATTCAACCGTTTTGGTTATCCATCCCGAAATGATTTCCCAGATCAACGCACTTACCCGATTTTGGCGGTTTTCCAAGCTAAATTAAAAGCGATCGAAAATGAGATCGATCGGCGCAATTCAACCCGAATTACGCCTTATATTTTCCTGAAACCCTCTCGCATCCCCAATAGTATCAATATTTAGGGTCTGCTGAAAAAGTTTTTTGTGGGGGCAGGGTGTGGGGTGTGGGGTTTTACCCATTTTCAGACGGTCAATTACCTAATTTTCAGGGAAAAAGTCCAGGAATTTTCGCCCCGATCCCTCCAATGGCTGGCACTTTTTGAGGTCAAAAAAGTCTAAAAGTCTTATCCAACAAGGTTTTTAGATTTATTCAGCCAACCCTATTTAAAGAGCAACCGCCACCTTGATGGGCTGCTGGGGTATCTAATAGCGATTCTCGTCCACAAAAACTAGACGAGAAACACCATGACAAAGAGTCTCTAAGAAAAAAAGATGTTAGCGATAACATCTTTTTGGCATTTTTTACAATTTAACTTCAATATCAACCCCTGCGGGTAAATCTAATTTCATCAAAGCATCGATTGTCTTAGAAGAGGGTTGGTAAATATCAATAATGCGGCGATGGGTGCGGGTTTCAAAATGTTCACGGGAGTCCTTGTCAACGTGAGGGGAACGCAGGACACAATAAATCTTTCTTTTTGTCGGTAGGGGAATCGGTCCGATCGCTGTGGCGTTAGTTCTATTGGCAGTATCGACAATCTTCTCACAGGAAGTATCGAGTAGGCGGCGGTCAAAAGCTTTCAAACGAATGCGAATTTTCTGTTGTTGTAACGTAGCCATAATTTCACCTATTGCAGTTGTCAAGGTACAAGATCAAGACAGTAACGGAGCAGCTTTTAAATTCACTGCCCCGTTAATTAGTAGATTAGCCTACTTGATAATTTTCGAGATAACGCCAGAACCGATGGTGCGACCACCTTCGCGAATAGCGAAGCGCATCTTCTCCTCAATAGCGATCGGGTTGATCAGTTCCACGGTCATTTTGATCCGGTCTCCCGGCATGACCATTTCTACAGTGCTGCCATCATCGGCGGTGTAGTCTTTGATAGTGCCAGTTACGTCAGTTGTCCGTACATAGAACTGAGGACGATAGTTTTTAAAGAAAGGAGTGTGACGACCACCCTCTGCTTGAGTTAACACATACACCTCACCTTCAAACTGGGTGTGGGGTTTGATCGTACCCGGTTTAGCGATCACCATGCCGCGCTCGATGTCGGTTTTTTGGATACCACGCAGGAGGATACCAGCGTTGTCACCGGCCATCCCTTGATCAAGACTTTTCTTGAACATTTCGATCCCGGTGACGGTGGTGGGGCGAGTTTCTCTGATCCCCACCAATTCCACGTTATCACCCACTTTCACAACACCGCGTTCGATCCGACCGGTAGCCACCGTCCCCCGACCAGTAATCGAGAATACGTCTTCTACCGCCATCAGGAAGGGTTTATCGATCGCCCGTTCGGGGGTGGGGATATAGCTATCCACCGCTTCCATTAATTCATAGATCGCATTTACCCACTCGTTGTCGCCTTTTTTGGCCTTGGGATTTTTGGTCATGTAGTCGAGGGCTTCTTTCGCAGAACCGGCAATAATGGGGATATCGTCGCCGGGGAAGTCGTAACTGGTGAGAAGTTCGCGCACTTCCAGTTCCACCAGTTCCAGTAATTCCTCATCGTCCACCATATCTTTTTTGTTGAGGAAGACCACGAGGTTAGGTACACCCACCTGACGAGCCAGCAGGATATGTTCCCGGGTTTGGGGCATCGGGCCATCAGCGGCCGAGACCACGAGAATACCACCGTCCATCTGTGCCGCACCGGTGATCATGTTTTTTACATAGTCCGCGTGGCCGGGGCAGTCCACGTGAGCATAGTGGCGACTGGCGGTTTCGTACTCAACGTGAGCGGTGTTGATGGTGATCCCGCGAGCCTTTTCTTCGGGAGCGGCATCGATTTCATCGTATTTTTTAGCTTGGGCATTACCCAGAGCCGCTAGGGTCATCGTGATAGCGGCGGTGAGGGTAGTTTTGCCGTGGTCAACGTGACCGATCGTACCGATGTTAACGTGGGGTTTCGTCCGTTCAAATTTAGCGCGTGCCATTTACTTTCTGTTCCTTTGTTTTTTTTTCTTCTTCAGCTGGGTGAACATTAATCAGTCACCAGAGATCAGTTTTAAGTTAGCAGTTATTAGGGTTGACCGATCAAATTTAAATGATCGGTTTGTCTTCACTGCTCACCGGTCACTGGTCACTGATTATCCGTTCCCTTTACTTTTGGCGATAATCGCCTCGGCCACGTTGCGGGGGACTTCTTCGTAATGGCTAAATTCCATGGTGAAGATGCCCCGTCCTTGGGTTTTGGAGCGAATATCAGTGGCGTAACCAAACATTTCCGCTAAGGGAACTTTAGCGGACACTTTGGCGATGCCGGCCTCGGTTTCTTGACCTTCGATTTGTCCCCGACGGGAGTTAAGATCACCGATGACGTTACCGATGAAGTCTTCGGGTACTTCCACCTCGACCTTCATCATCGGTTCTAGGAGAACGGGGGTAGCTTTCATCACCGCTTCCTTAATCGCCATGGAACCGGCAATCTTAAAGGCCATCTCGGAGGAGTCCACATCGTGGAAAGAACCATCTACCAGGGTTGCTTTCAGGTCGATGACAGGATAACCCGCTACGATCCCCGATTCGCAAGCTTCTTTCATCCCTTGTTCTGACGGGTTGATGTATTCTTTGGGGATAGCACCACCGACAATTTTGGAGACGAAGACAAAGCCTGACCCCGGTTCACCCGGTTCGAGTTCGATGACGACGTGGCCGTACTGCCCTTTACCGCCACTTTGACGGATAAATTTACCCTCAGCGCGCACGGGTTTCCGCACAGTTTCCCGATAGGCCACCTGGGGAGCGCCCACCGTCGCTTCGACTTTGTACTCCCGCAGCATTCGATCGACGAGGATTTCCAGGTGCAGTTCTCCCATCCCGGCGATTACCGTTTGATTGGTTTCGGGATCAACTTTGACCCGGAAGGTGGGATCTTCATCGGAGAGAGCTTGCAGAGCTTTGCTGAGTTTCTCGATGTCCTGTTTGGTTTTCGGTTCCACCGCCACGGAGATAACCGGTTCGGGGATAAAGAGGGATTCTAGGATAACTGGGTTCTTCTCATCACAGAGGGTATCCCCGGTAATGGTGTTTTTCAGTCCGATCGCCGCTCCCAGATCACCGGCGCGCAGTTCATCCACTTCGATCCGTTCGTTGGATTTGAGGACGATCAGGCGAGCGATCCGTTCTTTGGTTCCTTTGGTGGAGTTGTAGGCGTAGCTGCCTTTAGCTAGTACACCGGAATAGACCCGCAGGAAGGTTAAACGACCGAAGGGATCGGCCATGATTTTGAAGGCGAGAGCAGAGAAGGGAGCATCGTCCTTAGCCTCCCGGATTGCCTCGCTGCCATCGGGAAGAATCCCTTTAACGGCGGCTACTTCCGAGGGTGAGGGTAGGTAATCGACGACGGCATCGAGGAGCAGTTGTACCCCTTTGTTTTTGAAAGCCGAGCCGCAGAGGACGGGAACAATTGTACCAGCAATCGTCCCTTCTCTGAGACCGCGTTTGATTTCGGCTTCGGTGAGTTCTTCACCTTCTAGATATTTTTCTAGGAGTTCTTCATCGGCTTCCGCTACAGCCTCCACCAGCTGCACGCGGAATTCTTCGGCCTTTTTCAATAAGTCTTCGGGAATGTCGGTTTCTTCTATGTCTTTCCCTAGATCGTCCTTATATATATAGGCGCGCATCTTGACGAGATCGATGATCCCGCTTAGTTCGCTTTCTGCGCCGATCGGCATTTGGATGGGAACGGCGTTAGCTCTAAGGCGATCTCTTAATTGTTCGTAAACTTTGAAGAAATTCGCTCCCGTTCTGTCCATTTTGTTGATAAAGGCAATCCGGGGTACTTTGTACCGATCGGCTTGTCTCCAGACGGTTTCCGATTGGGGTTGTACACCACCAACAGAGCAGAAAACCGCCACTACTCCATCGAGTACCCGCATGGAACGTTCCACTTCAATGGTGAAATCGACGTGGCCAGGGGTGTCAATGATGTTGATGCGATGATCTTGCCAACTGGTACTGATGGCGGCGGCGGTGATGGTGATTCCTCGCTCCCGTTCCTGTTCCATCCAGTCGGTAATTGCCGTTCCGTCGTGGACTTCGCCCAGTTTATGAGCGACTCCCGTATAGAACAGGATTCTTTCTGTTGTCGTTGTTTTGCCCGCGTCTATATGAGCGGCGATTCCGATGTTTCGCACTCTCTCTAGCGGGATAGTCCGTGCCACAGCAACCTCCTTGCTTTGCTTGCCAGTGATGGGATTTTGTTCTAGGATTTTTTACACTATTTACAATTCTATACTTTTCTTGACAGTTTTTTGGCGGCAGCGGTGTGGTCCACCGCCCTTAAAGTATCTTTAAAGTATCTTTCTTAGTAACGATAGTGGGCAAAGGCTTTGTTTGCCTCTGCCATCCGGTGGGTTTCTTCCCGTTTTTTGATCGTGCCGCCGGTTTCATTGGCCGCATCCATGATCTCGTTAGCTAGTTTACCAGCCATGGTTTTGCCGCCTCTGGTTCTGGCATAATGGACTAACCAACGCAGTGCCAATGTACTACCACGGTTGGTGCGTACTTCCATCGGGACTTGATAGGTGGCTCCACCGACCCGGCGGGCTTTCACTTCCACTAGGGGGGTGGCGTTTTTAACGGCTTTTTCAAATACTTCTAGGGGTTCTTGGCCGGTACGTTCGCCGACGGTTTTTAGGGCATCGTAAACGATGTTAGCGGCCAAGGATTTTTTGCCCGATCGCATGATCCGGCGGATGGTCATGCTGACTAAACAGCTATTGTAAACGGGATCGGGGGGAATAGGACGTTTTTTGACGTTTTTACGGCGAGACATCGGAATATTCCTTGATTTTCTAGGTTAACTTTAACTTTTGCTTGACAGTCGGATGATTACAGCCCATCTCAAACCCTCTCCTGCGAGTCTTCAGTCTCTTGGGTTAACTTTGACCGACTCGGTGGGAGTATTTTTTTGGTTAATCAATTTCCTGTTTATTTAGCGGCGGGTTTGGGGCGTTTGGTTCCGTACTTAGATCGCGCCTTTTGACGGTTTTTCACCCCAGTGGCATCGAGGGTGCCGCGAATGATGTGATATCTGACTCCGGGTAGATCTTTGACCCGACCGCCCCGAATGAGGACGACCGAGTGTTCTTGCAGGTTATGACCGATGCCCGGGATGTAGGCTGTCACCTCAAATCCAGAGGTCAAACGTACCCTAGCGACTTTCCGTAGGGCTGAGTTGGGTTTTTTCGGTGTGGTGGTATATACTCTTGTACAAACTCCCCGACGTTGGGGGCATTGTTTGAGGGCGGGAGATTTGGTTTTTCTTTTCGCTTTGGATCTTTCGTCGCGTATTAATTGCTGAATGGTGGGCATGATAGGGCTGTATCTAAGGTTACTCTGAACTCCTATTACCGAAGGTCAAATCGTTGACAAAAGGTCATTATAGCAAATTGTTGCTGTTGTTGTCAAGTCCGCGATTGTGCTTTTCTCCGGTTTAGATGTTAGAGATTGTCTTTTTCTTGGGCGGCGGCGGCACTCAATTCGGGCGTTATTAGGCGATAAAATTACAGCTTCGTTGTTTTGGCTTGATAGTGCGATTTTAGCGATAATTATCACCTGATTAATCGGCTAATATCTGAAAAACTGTCTCTAGCTAACCTCATTTTCAGAACTGGTGTCTAGA
>NZ_JASJFG010000222.1:0-1789 GCF_030065375.1 Microcystis sp. M49636_WE2
TACAAAACTTATACTTTTCGACGGTCCAGATGTAGAAATTTTACCGCTAAGAGGGGACACAAACCAGATTTTTGCCCAAAGTTAGGCTTTTTTCAGTGATCAGTGATCAGTGGGGGGTTTTAAGTAAACAGTGGGGGAGAAGGGGAATTATGAATTATGAATTATGAAGTGGGAAGAATAAATAAAAATAATCTCCTGACTCGGAGAATTCTAGCCCAATGGTAGATGTTGGATTTTTACAGGAGTTCTATTTTCCGACAAAGATAAGCAAAAATTATCTATTGACTCCAACAGCTTGAGAATATTTAAATTAACATTCCGCAATATTTACAAATTCTTAAGAATTAATTGAGAAAGATTTTTATTTAACAACGATGTTGTAATGGTTACAGCGATTTGATATAATTTCATGGTGGGTTACTTTGTGCTTTTTTGGGCAGCAATGGTTGAAACCCTTGCCACACCTACAAGGTGATCCTAATTAAAACGGGTAAATTAGTCAATTTCACCGACAACGACGATCTTTTTTTTGTGTAGTTTTATTGCAAAGAAAAAGTTTTTTTGACAAAAAGCACAAAGTGTGATATAAACGAACGTATTTCTGGCTGCCAGTAGTTATTGCAGAGTGGGAGTTGGGGAGAAGGGAGAAGAGCAAAGAGAGAAGAGAGTGGGGGAATTATAAATTATGAATTGGGGAGATGGGTGATGGGGTGATGGGAAGTGTCGTGAAGTTAAGTCCAAAAGATCAACAGGCTCTACAATGATAACAAGTGAGACCTCTAGGGAAAGGAAAATAATCATGAAGCCGATAGACCTAATTAAAGTCTTGATTGCCGACGATCACGATCTAACTTGTTTAGGACTCAAGACTTTAATTTCCCAGCAGCCGCATTGTCAGGTGGTGGGAATTGCGGTTAATGGTCAACAGGCGATCGACTTGGCGAAAAGTTGTCAACCGGATGTAATTATTTTAGATGTACGGATGCCTGTCTTAGATGGACACAGCGCCGCTATTCATATCAAACAATTCGACCCCCATGTCCGCATTATCGCCTATAGTTCCTTGGCAAATCTTCCAATGGAAAAAAATAATCAAACTACAGCCTTTGATCTATACTGCTCTAAAGATATATCTTCCCAAGATATGATCAAAGCGATCGATGACTTGGGAAAATTAGCACAATCGGACAAATCTCAATTCCATCGAGTCGGATAGTTAACTAAGTTTTTCTTCAGGAAAAGTTGCTTGAAACTCATCGAGTAATTCATCCAACTCCTCAAGAGCTTGATTAACATCTAATCTCAGTCCCCCAATGTCGGGTTTATCGCGCAATTGCAGTAAATAATCGCGTTTATTAGCCATTTGTTTCACTTTATCGATCAAGCTGGTTTTATCCATAATTCACCCTCTGGTACTGACTGCGATTATATCTCAGTCAGCCCCTATCAGTGGCTCTCCTGCAAAAATCAAAAATCTTCTCTTGGGTGAGGAGACAGGAGGTTCCCAGGCTCTCTTGGGTTTGGTGGGTAAAATGTGTTCTAAGATATAGTCTGGCGAGCAAGTGGAATGAACCACAGAGACACAAAGGACACAAAGATCGCTCCTATGCAAGTTAAACTGATCACACAAAGAATAAGAGAGCCACTCCGACAGAGGAGGATAAAAAAGAGGTTCTTCCGAACTTACACTGTAGAAAATTCCTCAAGCTCCCTCTCTGCCCAGCAATGCTCTAAAGTTGATAAATATCAATTTAACAAAAACTCAAAGCCTTAGTATACAAGCTTTACA
>NZ_JASJFG010000663.1:0-4025 GCF_030065375.1 Microcystis sp. M49636_WE2
AGCAATCGCTTAATTTATAATACAATTACTGGAGACCTATTTTTTGATGGGGACGGGACAGGTACAATAGCAGCCATTCAAATTGCAACTCTTAGTTCTAAACCCACTCTTACCGCCTCTGATATACTTGTATTAGTTTAATCTTAATACAGCTTGTAGGGTGCGTTAGGCAGCTCATGAACCCAACAACCGTCAATACCTAGAAAACGGGTTTCTCGGAGAAACCTGTTGTCTGGACTTTAAGACAAAAAACGTTTCGCTGACAAACTCTATAAAGAACGTAGGTTGGTTTGAAGCATGAAACCCAACGCCTGCTCATGTTAAGCTACCGCTAACTCATCCTAAAAATAATTGTGCCTCCCTAACAATTAATTGAGATTACTTACTTACAAGCCCAAAATATGATATAGATATTTCTATAAAATTGAGCTGCAGCCTTTCACTGATTACTGAACACTAAAAGGTCTCCTATCTCAACTAGAAAATTAATTTTTCACGACTACTTATAGTTAATCATGTATTTCTGGCAATTTCGTGTTTATCAGCGTCCTTTGCTGCGTCCCCTACAAACCCATCACAGACTATGGCAAATTAGGGAAGGAATTATTATTCGCTTAGAAGCTGAAGATGGACGTATTGGATGGGGAGAAATTGCTCCTTTACCTGAATTTGGTTCGGAAACATTATCGGCAGCAATATTATTTTGTCAAAGTCTCGAAAATCCCCTATCAATAAATTCAATTTTTTCTATTCCTGAACAATTTCCCGCTTGTCAATTTGCCTTTGAATCAGCTTTAGAAGATTTAAGTATAGAAAATCAATCAATAGAATTAGAACCGAAAAATTATAGTTATTTATTGCCCACTGGTGCGGCAGTATTTCCCTGTCTGGATGATATTTTAGCCGCCAATCAAACTAATACTTATAAATGGAAAATTGGAGTCAATTCTCTCAAGCAAGAGTTAAACTTATTTGAAAAATTAATTACCCGATTACCCAGGGAAATTAAATTGCGTTTAGATGCCAATGGGGGATTAAGTATTACTGACAGTAGAATCTGGTTAAAAATTGCCGATGAATCTAAAATAATTGAATTTATCGAACAACCTTTACCCCCATCTCAATTAGCGGAAATGTTGCAATTAAGTCAAGATTTTACCACGGGGATTGCTTTAGATGAATCGGTGGCCAATCTTCGACAAATAGAGGAATGTTATCAACAGGGATGGCGGGGAATTTTTGTGATTAAACCTGCTATTACTGGTTCAATACAAGGGTTAAGAAATCTCTGGGGAAAATATCCCTTAGATTTAGTATTTTCCTCCGTTTTAGAAACTAATATCGGCAGAAAATCCGCTTTACGTCTAGCCCAAGAATACCCCAGAAAGGAGCGGGCTTTAGGTTTTGGTGTGCAACAATGGTTTAATAATAGTGACCCCGATTGGTTAGAAAAACTGTGGAAGACATCAGCAAACAATTAGCATATCTCAGTCAAAAAGATTGGTTATATGGATACAATAGCCAGAAATTTTATCAATTATATCATTCCTATTCTCGGCAATTTATCGCCGCAGATAATCCTCGATTAACTATACTTCTGTCCGAAGGCAATCCCATTAAATTCTTAGCGATATTCTTGGCTGCCGTCAGTGCCAAAAGTTGCCTATTTCTAGCTAATCCCGACTGGAAAACTAACGAATGGCAACAGGTTTTCTCTCTGATGCAACCCGATTATATTTTGGGCGAAAATATCAAGGTTTTTAACTATAATTCTCCTCCTGTCAATCCTGGGACTAATTCTCTGATGATACCCACGGGAGGAACATCGGGAAAAATTCGCTTTGCTATCCATAACTGGTTAACTTTAACTGCTTCTGTCAAAGGTTTTTCTGAATATTTTCAAGTCAAGCAGGTTAACTCTTTTTGCTTACTGCCCTTATATCATGTTAGTGGTTTAATGCAGTTTCTAAGAAGTTTTTTAACAGGGGGATATTTTGCTGTTATTCCTTACCATAAAATCAAGCAAAAGCGCATAAATACTCTCAATCTTCAAGATTATTTTATCTCCTTAGTTCCCACTCAATTACAATTTTTTCTAGAAAATGATCCTCGATGGTTAGCCAATTTTAAAACAGTTTTACTAGGAGGTTCCCCTGCATGGCCATCTTTACTAGAAAAAGCTAGAGAATATAATATTCCTCTGTCTCCCACCTATGGAATGACGGAAACTGCCTCACAAATTGTCACTCTTAAACCAGAAGATTTTCGACGAGGCAATAATAGTAGTGGACAGCTATTACCCCATGCTCAGATAAAAATTAATCCCGATAACCAGAAAATTATTATTGAAGCGAAATCTTTATTTTTAGGTTATTATCCCCATCTTAATCAAGCAAGCTACTTCGAGACCGATGATTTAGGTTACTTGGATGAAAGTGGTTATTTATATATCATTGGCCGCGATAGTCAAAAAATAATTACCGGAGGAGAAAATGTTTATCCTTTTGAGGTAGAAACTGCCATTAGACAAACTAATTTAGTTAAAGATGTGGTGGTTTTAGGATTGCCAGATTCTCGATGGGGACAGGTAATTGTGGCTTTTTATGTACCCGTCAACTCTCAGATATGCCAGACAATTATTCAATCCCAGATTAAAGATAAATTAGTCAATTATAAACTGCCGAAACATTGGATAAAATTACCAGAGATACCAAAAAGTCTCCAAGGGAAGATTAATCGAACCACTTTAATTAAATTAGCTGAAACTTGTTTTGACACCGAGTCAAACCCCGGACGATACTTATAGCAGTTATCTTAATGGTGAGTTATGAGATAACCACTGTCTTCTATGCTGGTAGTTAAAGGATGAAAACGAACTCGACGCTTTTGCTTGTCGTAAAGCATAGATAGTATCGGCAGCCAAATTTTCGATTTCAAAGTCTGGCAAAGTTCTAAATTCTTGTTTTTCCTCCGCTTCTAGGGGAGGTTCTCGGAAAAAGAATAAAGCGAGAGGACGTTTATATATTTCTGCTAACTTTTCCAATTGACTATAAGCAGGAAAGTCCTCTCCTGGCTCCCATTTCTCGATAACAGAAACATCTTTTTTAAACTTGACCGCCACAGACTCAAGAGAATATGTCGCCCTTTCTCTTGCCCACTGGATTATCTTGGGATTAATGCCTGTCAGTTTGTCGCCTATCAGTTCATCTTATCATCAAGAGATAGAGATTTCTAGCTTAATTGAGCTACATAATAGTTTATTTGTACTATATAATTACCCAAAATAGAGACAATGTACTGAGTTCTGGATAGGTCAGCGAGGGATTGATAACTTTTTCCTATATAAAAAACCAGTGAAAAGCTTGACATTGGCCAAAATCCCCGGACAATGTTAAGTTAAATTAACCAATAGCCAAGGCTTGTATTTAAGGAAAACCCCTTATGGTAGCAACACCAGTTCAACAGAAATACGACATTAAAGATATTAGTTTAGCCCCCATCGGCAAACAGCGCATCGAATGGGCCGGTCGGGAAATGCCAGTTTTGCGTCAATTAGCCGAACGTTACGCCATCGAAAAACCCTTTGCTGGACTGCGTTTAGTCGCTTGCTGTCACGTTACCACCGAAACCGCTAATTTGGCAATCGCACTAAAAGCCGGTGGCGCCGATGCGTTACTAATTGCTAGTAATCCCCTTTCCACCCAGGATGATGTGGCCGCTTGTTTAGTCGCTGATTACGGCATCCCCGTTTATGCAATCAAAGGGGAAGATAACGACACCTATCACCGTCACGTTCAAATCGCCCTCGATCATAAACCCCAGATTATCATCGATGATGGTTGTGATGTAGTAGCCACCCTAGTTAAAGAAAGAAGTCACCAATTACCCGACATTATCGGTACTACCGAAGAAACTACCACCGGTATCGTCCGTTTGCAAGCCATGCTCAAAGCCGGGGTGTTATCCTTCCCCGCAATGAACGTTAACGACGCAGAAACCAAGCATTTCTTTGATAATCGCTACGG
>NZ_JASJFG010000414.1:0-1107 GCF_030065375.1 Microcystis sp. M49636_WE2
CAATTAGCCTATAAATGCCGTTGGTATGGGAGAAATTACATCGAAATAGATAGATGGTTTCCTAGCTCTAAAAGGTGTAGTAATTGCGGGTATATTGCCGAGAAAATGCCGTTAAATGTTCGAGAATGGGATTGTCCAGACTGTGGGACACACCATGACCGAGATATTAACGCCAGTAAAAATATTTTGGCCGCAGGGCTTGCGGTGTCAGTCTGTAGAGCGACCATAAGACCAGAACAGAGTAAAACTGGGGCGGCAGGTGCGAAAAATCCTTCGGGAAAGAAGCAGAAACCCAAATCGTGAGGTTTGGGAATCGCCGTCCGTTTTACGGCGGCGAGGATGTCAAAGGGACTAAATCCTTAGAGAACTACCCAAGATGATAACAGATGGACTCCACAAGCATAATCAATGCTCAAGCCCGGGATGACTCGATAGTGGTTCACGTTGAAAAAGCTCCCAATTCCATATCTTCGTTAGAAAGGCTTTGCTGCCATTTTAATTCACTTTCAATATCTTCTAGCAATTGATAATTCATAATTCATAATTCATAATTCATAATTCATACTCCTTTTTCTTATTGCGCTAATATTCTGACTAGCTCTGCTTTCTTCATCTTGCTTAAACCAACGATTCCCTTTTCTTTGGCTAGAGTCTTTAATTCGGAAACAGTCTTGAGTTTGAGAGTTTCTTCTGAAAACTCCTCAATCACTGCATCTTGTTGAGATTCAGGAGTGAGATAAAAGACAGTTTTGAGTAAATCTAATCCCTTCCCTTTTGTAATTCCACACTTGAGGGCAACAATTGAATCTAAACTCTTCCAGAATTGACGGGGAGCCTCATCAATCCTAGCAGTAGCAGTAGCTAATTTAACTGTTTTTAGGGGGCTATTCGGTTGTTCAATCAAGAACTGTAAAGCAGATTTAATTTCTTCTCTTGAAGCTGTTGACAGATTTAGTTTTGGGGTTTCTTCTCTTGCCAAAACTCTGGATATATTCCTAGCATCTTCTGTTCCATCGGCAATAATACACCAAATTCTTTCTAGTCCAGCCCTTTCAGCCACAGCATAAACAAATGAGTTGCCGATAACTTCATAGCGATCCTCTGATA
>NZ_JASJFG010000915.1:0-2846 GCF_030065375.1 Microcystis sp. M49636_WE2
CATGGGTACTTCTTTAGGGGTAGATATGCAGAAAGGCATCCCCGTGCGCGGTGGCCATCGTCACCACCTCAAGATTATCAACCTCATCCGTCGCCACGGCAGCATCGCCAAAGCTGTATCGGCCGGGGTATTGACAAAAGGTGTAATGTATGAATGCGTCAAGAATAATGTCCCCTTCAGTTTGGCCGGTTCAATTCGCGATGATGGTCCGCTTCCGGATACGGAGATGGATTTAATTAAAGCACAGGAAGAATATTCCCGTTTAATTCAAGGTGCAGACATGATTCTCATGCTCTCTAGTATGCTCCATTCCATCGGTGTGGGCAATATGACACCGGCGGGGGTGAAAATGGTCTGTGTTGATATTAACCCGGCCGTGGTGACAAAATTAAGCGATCGAGGTTCCGTAGAATCCGTCGGTATCGTCACCGATGTGGGTTTATTCCTGAGTTTGTTAACCCAACAGTTGGATAAGTTAACCCGTCCCTTGGTAGAAACGGTTTAAAACCGCAAATAGATATCGGGTGGGTTACGCTTTGCTAACTCACCTATTTTTATCGATATTTTCAAGCAATTATCAGAGAAAATTTGCCCACTAGAGTCGCCCTAGCTTGCTTTCTTTTTGTATAATAGGGCTTATCTTCCCATACTTGTCAAACGGCTATGAGTCTCTGTCTCAATCCCGATTGTTCGCACAAAAACACCCCCACGGATAAATTCTGTCATAAGTGCGGTTCTCAATTACTGCTCAGAGAACGTTATCGAGCGCTAAAATTAATCGGTCAAGGGGGTTTTGGCAAGACATTTCAAGCGATAGATGAGGATAAACCCTCAAAACCCTATTGTGTAATTAAACAATTTTTCCCGTCAGCGCAGGGAACAGGAACTTTACAGAAAGCAGCAGAATTATTTAAAGAAGAAGCGATTCGTTTAGATAGTTTGGGAAGATACCCACAAATCCCCGAACTTTACGCCTATTTTACCGCTAATGACGGGCGACAATATCTCGTGCAGGAATATATCGCAGGACAAAATCTCGAACAAGAATTAAAAGAGGAAGGAGTATTTAACGAAGCTAAAATTAAACATCTTTTGTCAGAGATTTTACCGATTCTAGAATTTATTCATAGTAAACAAGTAATTCATCGCGACATTAAACCCGAAAATATTATTCGCAGAAAAAGCGATAATAAATTGATTTTAGTGGACTTTGGAGCGGCAAAATTTGTCAGTCCTTTAAATCGTTCCATGACAGGAACAATTATCGGTTCTGCGGAATACATCGCACCAGAACAGGGGAACGGGAAAGCAGTTAATGCCAGTGATTTGTATAGTTTGGGTGTAACTTGCCTTTATTTATTAACTGGAATATCTCCCTTTGATTTATTCGATGGTGGGGAACACCAATGGGTATGGCGACAGTGGTTGGTTAATAATCCTGTTAGTAATGATTCAGGGAATATTCTGGATAAATTAATCGAGTTTGGCACGAAAAAACGCTATCAATCCGCTTCGGAAGTGTTGTCAGCTTTGCAGATAAAAACATCAGTCTCTATATCTCAGACAACTATTCAAAAACCCCTTAATCCCGTTATTTCCGTTCCTCAAACTCCCCCATCTATCCAGCTTAAAAGCGCCAAAGGAATCGATTATCGGAACTTAGAGGATTTACTGAAACGGCAGCAATGGAAGCAAGCGGACGAAGAAACCGCAACAGTGATGCTACAGGCTGCCAACCGAAGGTCAGAAGGATGGTTACGGGTAGAGGATATCGATAATTTCTCCTGCGAGGATTTGCGAACCATTGACCAATTATGGGTTAAATATAGTGGCGGTCGCTTTGGTTTTTCCGTGCAGGCGAAAATCTACCGCGAACTCGGTGGGACGCGGCAGTATAATAGAAGAGTTTGGAACGCTTTCGGAGATAGGGTAGGCTGGCGAGTGAATAATAGCTGGATATGCTACAAAGATGTTACTTTTGACCTAAAAGCACCCCTAGGACACCTCCCGATATTGAAAATAAGAAGATGGTATGAGGGTCCGTTGGTTAGTACAAGGTTTAGGGTTGTCTCTTCTCTCGCGTCGAGACTTGTAAAATGTAACATATAAAGGTAACAGCCAATTTTTAAGAATTGTATCGGAGGGAAAACCAAATGCTAGAAATTAACAAAAACTATGTATTAGACAAAGATCAAAAGCCGATTGCCGTTCAGATTCCCATTGCTGAATTTGAAAAAATCGAAGAAATCCTAGAGGATTACGGACTAGGAAAACTCATCGAAGAAGTTGAAAATGATCAAATCCTAGACAAAGAAAAAACATGGCAATACTGCCGGTATATACTGTAAAATCTATTTTATAGAAGTCTATAAAGAAATTGGCTAAATTACAATATAAATGCCTTATTTAAATCCCAATGCGACAATCCCACCAGCTAAATTAACCCGGTATTTGCTAGTTTTACAACCCAAAGATGATAAATCAGGCTTTCTGGCACAAGCAGGATATAATTTAGACAACTGGCAGGTATTGGAACAAGATTTAAGACGTATTCTTCTCAACGAGGCCACCTTAAATAAACAAACAAAGTTCGGTGATATTTATGAAATTAAAGGACTTTTACAAGGGGTGAACGGGATAAACTTACGAGTCTCTACCTATTGGATTATCGACTCACTTACGAAAGAAACAAGATTTGTGACTTGATTACCAGATTAAAAGAGTTAGACTATGAAATTTGATATGTTTTCCGAAGTTCAATTAACCGAAGATTTGCCAGAATCTAATTTGTCTCGTGGCACTCACGCGATTATCGTGGATTATTGTCCTCGACCCGAAGGCCAAGA
>NZ_JASJFG010000493.1:0-4024 GCF_030065375.1 Microcystis sp. M49636_WE2
ACTGCAATCCTGGGAAATAGCTCCCCCTTTCAGCGAATTGCTCGCTAATACCCCCGTTGACTTCCAACAGGGAACCGTCACGGCGATCGATGTTAATAATCATAAAATAACCCTTGACAATCAAAACGATATATGCTATGAACGCCTCGTGATCGCCCTCGGTGGTCAATCTTCCCTTGACTTCCTACCCGGGGCCAGAACCCACGCTATCCCCTTTCGTAGTCTAGAGGATGCCTATCGTCTTCGGGATCGACTCAAAACCCTAGAACAATCCGATCGCGATAAAATCCGGGTCGCCATTATCGGGGGCGGTTATAGCGGCGTAGAATTAGCCTGTAAGCTGGCTGATCGCCTCGGAGAAAGGGGAAGAATTCGTCTGATCGAAAGAAATAGCGATATACTTGGCCCTTCAAACCAATTTAACCGCGACACCGCCAAAAAAGCCCTAGAAAAACGTCTAGTTTGGTTAGACCTAGAAACCACCGTCGCCGACATCCAAGCGGATCGCCTCTCCCTTGACTACAAAGGACAGATCGACAATATCCCCGTTGATCTAATTCTCTGGACCGTTAGTCCGATCGCCTCCCCACTGCTCGCTAATTTGCCCATAGCACATAATGAGCGCAAATTACTAAAAGTTAATCAATATTTACAAACTGTCGAAAACCCCAGCATCTACGCGATCGGCGATGCGGCCGATGGTCGCGACCAAGAGGATAAACCATACGCTGCCACGGCCCAAGTGGCCCTTCAACAGTCCGACTACTGCGCTTGGAATATTTGGGCGAGTTTCCACGATAAACCGGCTTTGCCCTTCCGTTATCAACCTTTAGGCGAAATGTTGACCCTCGGAGTCGATGAAGCTACCATTAGCGGTTTAGGACTAGAATTAGCCGGTCCCCTTGCCCATCTTACCCGTCGCTTAGTCTATCTCTACCGTCTGCCCACCCTTAACCATCAAATCGCCGTAGCATTCAACTGGATTACCCAACCGCTTTTATCCCTCATTTCTGAGTAACAGTTGCAGGGACAGAGGATAATTAAAGTGACTTTTTTTACTCTAGTTACTTGTCCCTTCGATTGCTATATTGACTGTATCAATTACCCTCCTAATTTACAAAACAATTATGAGCATTAAAAGCCGGCTGAAAAATTTGATTCATGAATTGAGTCTTGAGACTTACAAGAAAGTTTCCCCCGATTCCTTCCCTGCTGGTTGGGATGTGGCCTCAGATATAGAAAGAATTTGTCATCACCAGCAACCAAAGATTATTTTTGATGTCGGGGCTAATATTGGACAAACAGGTAGTTACTTTCATCAAAAATTTCCTCAAGCTGATATTCTTTGTTTCGAGCCAATCAAGGAAACTTTTACCCAATTATCTCAAAAATTTGCTAATAATCAGCGAATTCGCTGTTTTCCTATCGCTTTAGGCGAGCAACCTTCAGAAAAAACAATTATCTTAAACTCTAATTCTCAACAAAACTCTCTCACCGAGGCCTTAAACCGGCCTATAGACGAGAATCAAGGCCAATCCACCGACAAAACAGAAGCAATTACAATTGATAGCTTAGATAATTTTTGTCAAGCTCAGGGGATAGATAGGATAGACCTGCTTAAAATGGACACAGAGGGTTATGAGCTACAGGTTTTAGCTGGAGCAACCAATTTTCTAGAAGAAAGAAAAATTGCCATGATTCTTTCAGAAGTTGGGTTTCGTCCCTCCGATTTTCGCCATACATTTTTTACAAAAATTTACGACCAATTGTATCAAAAAGGCTTTCGTTTTAATGGTCTATACGATTTATCCTATTGGTCTCCCTATCCCTATGAAGGACTAATTTACTGTAACGCTTTATTCGTCAATGCCAATCTGATCAAAAATCGCTTTTACTAAAAATCTGGCCAAGAACAAAGATATTCCTCCACTAATAAACTATCTCGATCGGTCAATTCCTGACCATCGAGACGATTTAAAAGCATTACTGCACCAAATAACCGATTATTAACCCTAATTGGCACAGCTAAAGCCGTTTTTATCCCCAAAGCCACCGCTATATCCTGACGAATGCGATTATCTCCGAGAGTTTGTCCCACCACCACCGGACAACTATCCCGGTAAACCACCGTACACAATCCCGACGTGGCAATATCACCCCTTTTGCCCACAATTGCCCCGGTGTTTTTACCCGCACCCGCGCGATAATAAATACTATCACCGTCAAATTCGGCAATGATAACCGTTTCTGTTGGAATTAAACCTAAAATTTCTTCAGCAATGCGATCGAGATTAGTTAATTTTTCCATAATGGTTTAGGGGTTGAGGAAATGGGGTGTTATACTCAAAAAAACAGCAATTCATTAACTTTAGTCTATAGTTTGTGAACTCAAATGAAAGATAACACCCCCAGAGTAACAAGTCTCAAATCTTATCTTCAGCATTTGCCTCAAGATGCGTCGGAAGCGATCGTTAGCACCAACTTTGCACGTTACCTGATATCATATTTAGGATTTTCAACCACGGAGATAATCCCACAGTACGACACGGGAGGCGGTGGGATTACCGACTTTGCCACTCGGAGAAACCTAGCAAACGATATTTTTTTGCAGACAAAGAGTAATCCTTTTCTGCTGATAGAGTTAAAGGGTAGAGATATTAACCTAACTGAAAATAGTCCAAGTTATAAGGCAACTGTCAATCAGTTAAAGCGTCAGTTATTAGGGACTAAGTGTCAAGCATCCCAATGGGGAATTATCAATAATAGTTCACACATCCAGTTATTTAGAAAACATGGTAAAACCATTTTTCCTGCCACTACTTGCATAGAGCTAACCCCTGAGAACATTGATGAGACTGTAGCTCTGATCAAGACAAAAATTGACAAGACTCCCAAAGCATTAACGGTTACTGTTTACAATAATAAAGGCGGTATAGGCAAAACCACCACAACCGTAAATCTTGCCGCTTTCCTTGCCTTTTTAGGTAAAAAAGTTCTAGTTTTAGACTTTGATTTTAATCAACGAGATTTAACTAAATCTATCCTAAATATCGAACCAGAAGATGGCCTACTAGAAAAGACTTTAACTGACCGCAATATTGAACTAAAATCAGTGATTCGTCCCTATACTTTTAAGAATTCAAAACTACAAATTACCTTCGATGTTGTTCCTGCTGAGCCTAAAATGGCAGAGTATCCGGAATTGGAGTATAATGCTAAAATGACAATATCCACTCTCCATAGAAAATTAGACTTAGCTAGATATGAATATGATTACATTTTTATAGATGCAGCTCCCAATTGGCGATTTACTAGCCGGCTGGCTGTTTATGCTGCCGATGTTGTCCTCTTACCGACAAAACATAACAATTCATTCTCCCTTCATAATGCAGCCACTGCCATCAAGGAGTTTCTGCCGCAAATGCAAAAATTAAAAAAAGATGGGACTCCCATAGCCTTACCAATTTTTTTCAACGGTGAGAAGATTACTCAACCACAGTTAGAGCTTGCCCAAAAAGAAATTAATCAAATACTAAAAAATGACAAAACCCTTTTACCCTATTTTTATCCCAGATACACTAATGCCAAAAAAGATTTACATATTCATCACCTGCCAGAATACGCTATTATAGCCAGTGCTGCTTTTGAGCGCGTGCCAGCCGTTTATAAAAATCGTTCCGCTCATGACTACTACAAAGACTTAGCAAAGGAGTATTTTTTACAATGATGGAATATACCGATATTGGTACTTTGAAGTATCTCTACTTAGATGAAATAGAAATTACCAATGGGACCGATGCTGATAGTTTTTTAATTGAAGTTGCTGCCAAACTATTACAGCAGACAGGTGGACGCAATTGGCTGCCTGTAATCGTCAAAGAATTATCAGAGGATCGCTATGAAGTTATCGGCAACTCATTTGTTTATGCTGTGGCTGAAAGGGCTGGACTAGAAAGAATTTGGTGTATTATTGCCGATGGAACAGAAGATGCTAGGAATATATCCAGAGTTTTGGCAAGAGAAG
>NZ_JASJFG010000079.1:0-2194 GCF_030065375.1 Microcystis sp. M49636_WE2
CGCCACTATTGCGGGATTATCGTTAAAAACCTGCGATTGTTGGTAATCTCCCTGATAAAGTCGCACACATTTGCCATCGAGAATATCAATAGCGGGGATAACTTCCATGTTTTTCTCAATATCTAACTAAGGAGCGTTTTTTATTATATAGTACCAGCCGTCAGCCTTGAATCAGTGATCGGTGATCAGTTTTGAGTCTGACAGGGGAACAAACCCTCTCAAAGCATTGTCCGTAAAGGTTTTGAGACTCCTCAGTTACAAACAGATACATCGCTTTCAGCCAAAAAGCTAAGGAGAGAATCAGGGATTTGGGCGAACTTACTAGAAATCTTTATCAACAACGGGGGATCAGCTGCATCGAACTTTTTTGCTCGAACACCCCAAAAAGCCTGTGCTGTAAGGAGTTCAGCCAGTTTGTCCTCCTGTCAGGTTTTGAGTATTCAGTGAGCAGTATGTATTAAGTGTGCATCATCAAATGGCAGTAACAGTGCTGTATTTTCACTGATTACTGATCACTGATTACTGATTATCGATTCCTAGGAGAAAAATTTCTTCTAGAATGATAAGTAGATATACTAGAGGAATTATACTCATGTCTGCTGGGAAGTTTCAAACAGCCGCTTCATTATCCGATCGAGAGCTAGAAATACTCGATTTGGTGGCTAATGGTTTAACTAATCAAGAAATCTCGGAAAAGCTAGAGATTAGTAAGCGTACCGTCGATAATCATATTAGTAATATCTTGACAAAAACAAAAACCGATAATCGGGTGGAATTGGTGCGTTGGGCATTGCATTGGGGTAAAGTTTGTCTGGATGATATTAATTGTTGTATCCTTCCTTCCCCGGTGCCGACCGATGAGCAGGTTTCCTAAACTTCTGGGACTTTTGCTTGCGGTTAATATCATCAGTCTGGGGGGATGTAGTGATGCGGGTTTTGTCACCCCTCCCCAACAGCTTTTAGGAAATACTTTAAATACTCCTTCCTCTGAAGATAATCCCCGTTTTAACTACGATGGTCGTTATCTGGTCTTTGCCTCCGATCGCAGGGGTCAACGAACGATTTATTTATTCGATCGAGTGGCTAATCGTTTAGTTCCCCTACCCGGGTTAAATCAAGCAAAAACCTATCAAGATCAACCGGATATTAGTGCCGATGGTCGCTATATTGTTTATGTGTCGGAACAGTCCGGTAAACCCGATATATATATTTATGATCGACAAACTCTGCAAGCAAAAAATATCACCGACAATATTTTAGGAGAAGTGCGTCGTCCGACGATTAGTGGTAACGGTCGTTTTATTGCTTTTGAAAGTAATCGTTTCGGTCAATGGAATCTGGAAATATTCGATCGAGGTGGCGAAATTTCTCCTTCTTTACCCCCGATCAATTCTTCCCCGTCCCGATAATCAGTGATCACTAAACAGTAATCAGTGATCAGTGAAAAAACAGCACTGTTACTGCCAATAGACCTCGACCTAATATTATCCCAAGACCAAAAGTCTTTCTAGTTAAGGAATCTACCTGAATAAAAATTATTTTAATTGCCTCATATTTTTTCAGTAAAATTGAATTAGCAACGATAGATATACATTACAGCCATTGAACTGCTTAGTTAGTACATAGACCAAAAGCAAGCTGTGACTGGGTTATAATTTTTGGAGATGTCTAATGATGCTCACTTAATACATACTACTCACTGATAACTGATAACTGATAACTGATAACTGATAAGGCCGACAGCTTTCTTTTGCCTTTGGCCTTTTTACTTGCTATAAAGTAGGTTTATTTAAGAAATGGAGGGAATCATCATCCTATGGCGATAATGACAAAATCATTTAGACAAAGACTGGCAGAGATTTTCGGGTTTGACCTGCGATCGCTGGCTTTATTTCGCATTGCCTTGGCGTTGGTGGTTTTAGTCGATTTATCGGTTCGTTTTAGCCAAGTAACTGCCCATTACAGTGAATTAGGGGTTTTACCCCTAGAAAGCTTATCAAAAGTCTCTGCTAGTCCTTTTTACTGGTCGATTTTTGCTCTCAGTGACTCGGTACTGGTGCAGAGTATCCTGTTTATTGTCGCTATAGCGATCGCATTATTGCTTTTAATTGGCTATCATACCCGTTTAGCCACGATCGCCACTTGGGCGCTAATCGTCTCTTTACATCATCGCAACCCCCTGTTACTATTTGCC
>NZ_JASJFG010000871.1:0-4290 GCF_030065375.1 Microcystis sp. M49636_WE2
ATCTAAATTAGCTTCTACTAAACGATAGGCCTCTTCAAATTCTTCCCCCCATAGTTCCGCTAATTCTATACCTAATTTATTGCGAACTTCGTAGGGATCTACTAATGTCCACTCGGCTTTATTTATCACCCGACGCATGAATTCATCGGTGATAACTAATTGGGGAAAAACATCATAAGCTTTGCGTCTTTGATCACCGTTTTCTGTCTGCATTTCCAGAAATTCTGGCACATCTAAATGCCAGATGTCAACACCGATAGTTACTGCCCCGGCGCGTCTTCCCCCCTGATTTACTGCAATAGCTGTATCGTTGAGTAATTTAATCCAAGGAATAATCCCCCCGGAAGCATTAGCTTTCCCCATTACCCAGCTACCAGTGGCGCGAATTCTACTCACATTCACCCCGACACCGCCACCATTTTTTGAGATGCGGGCAGCATTAGTAATCTCGTCGAAAATGCTTTCTAAACTGTCGTCAATGGAGAGGATAAAACAACTGGTTAGGGAACTTTTGGGAGTGCGTAAATTGGCTAAAATTGGGGTGGCAAGAGAGATTTTTCTTTGAGCAATCGCTTGATAAAATTTCTTCGCCCAGTGGAGTCTATTAGCTGGTTCTTCCACAATGGCAAGCAGTAAGGAACAGGTTAATAATGCCTCTTGAGGTAACTCATTTTTGAGTAAATAACGGCTAGTGATTAACAATGCCCCGGCGTAATCATAATCGATATCCCAATCGGGATTAATCCAAGAACCAGCTTCTTTTAATTCTGCCTCAGAATAGATGAGAATTCTTTCGTCGTACAGGCGATTTTTAACTTGAGTTTTAACGGTTTTCTCGTAATTTCCGTACTGATAACCCCGCACTACTAAGGTATCTTTCCAAAGACTCCAAATATGCAATCTTCCCGCCACATAGCGCCAATCCGGTTCCTCGGGACTACACATTTCTAGGGCGCAATTGATTAAATTATCCTGTATTTCCCTAGTGGTAATCCCATCCCGCAGGCGTGTGGTTAAACCCGCTTCTAAGGCGATTGAATTGACTTTTTTACCTTCACAAGCCCACTCTACCACGTCGCGAATTTTGCCGATATTTAAGCTTGTGGTGGAACCATCGCGCCGAATCACTCTAATTGCATGGCTGCCCATATTAGCTAAAGGGGTAGAACGAAAGGGTATTACTTCGTTATTTTTGTGAATGGAAACGGCAGTAGTCAAGGGCTTCGATTGCATAATTGGGAAATTGCGGCGTTAAAAAAACTTGACAAATTAATCTATTTGTACTAGAGCATTCTATCAGATTTTCTGGGAAAACACAACATCTAGCGTGTTAAATAATTTTATCACTCTATATGTGGTATAACCAGGATTGTTTTGTTCCCCAAAACAGTGTTTTGGATGACATTTTCCGCAAAAAATTCTCGATTCTCTCTCAAAGTGGTTCTTTTGTATGCTTGACAAAAAGCTTTTTCTTTGATAGCAAAACAGACTGACTGCTGAGGAGGTTATGGTGAGACTTTATTTGTTCTTAACTTTTCGATAATTTAAGACAAGAGTGGATTAAAAGTCAAATTTCCTCTGAGAACCTCTGAGAGAGTAAATTTTCTCTTTTCGCTATTTAGTGGCTTACCGCTAGAATAATAGGACAAAAACGCTATATATAGCGTCTAGCTAGTAGAGGACAAGGATGAAATATTTAGAAGAATGGCGTGATAGCGGGGTGGATGCGGAGTTAATCGCTCTCAATGTCACCGGTTTAGCGGGGCTATCTCCCAGTGAATACCTACTCTACTCCCAAGAATTACCGCGACGCAATGATGGCAGGGTTAGGGATAGTATTCTCAAGCGTTATGAACATACCAGTCAAGGAGGTTGGTGGTGTTCAGGAATTGACTTATTAACGGGCAATTATGACCCTTGGGGCTGTTTTAAGCCCGATTTTCCCCGTTTAAGCTTCGATGAGGCTAAACCGATTAAGTACGAACATCCTCCCCAAACCCCTACGGGAGTCTTTGCTTTGCGGATTCCCCTGAAAATTTGGCAAAAAATAGCCCAGTCTATCAGTGTTAGTATTTTAACTGAAGAAGTGGATAATAAGCAAGAGGATCTCGGTTTTTGGTCCTGGGTGATGAAACATCCAGAGATACCTATTTGTCTTACGGAAGGGGCGAAAAAAGCGGGGGCATTACTAACAGCAGGTTATGTGACAATTGCCTTACCCGGGATTCACAATGGTTATCGTACTCCCAAGGACGAATTAGGTAGGAGAATCGGCAAATCTCATCTAATTCCGCAGCTAGAAAAATTAGCTAATTCGGGACGAAAGATTTATCTAGTTTTCGATCAAGAAACTAAACCGAAAACCCAGCAAGCGGTTAATTTAGCTTTACAGAGAATGGGTTATCTATTCAGTCAGGCTAACTGTGAGGTAAAGGTAGTTACTTGGGATGCTGCTGACGGTAAAGGGGTGGATGATTTACTAATCAATCGAGGAGAAGATTACTTTCAACAAATCTATCAAAAAGCTACCTCTTGGGAAATTTGGAAAGCAGCGAGTTTAAATAGTTTAACTCTCTCACCTCATCTAGAGTTAAATAGCCGTTACTTGCCAGATATTTCTATCCCTACATCAGCGCAGTTAATGGCGATTAAATCTGCTAAAGGTACGGGAAAAACTGAGTTTTTAGCTAAAATAGTTAAACAGGCTGTTGCCAATCAACAAAAAGTTTTAGTTATTGGTCATCGGGTGAAACTGGTAGAGGAGTTGTGTCAACGCTTTGGTTTAAACTATATCAGCAAAATTAGAGATAATCCTGCGGCACAAATTTACGGTTATGGTTTATGTATTGACTCTCTCCATCCCCAATCGCAAGCAAAATTTCAAGCGGAAGATTGGCAAGGAGCTATTATTATTATTGATGAGATCGAACAAGTCCTATGGCATGGGTTAAATGGGGATACTTGTAAAGCTAATCGTGTAGCAATTTTAAAGTCTTTAAAGTCCCTGCTGCAAACTGTGGTCAGCAGTGGGGGAAAAGTCCTAGTTGCTGATGCTGATTTAAGTGATATTTCCCTAGATTATTTAACTTCTCTAGCGGCGATTGAACTAGAAACTTTCTTGATTAGTAACGAGTGGAAACCAAGTTATCAGGAAGCTTGGCGAGTTTATAACTACTCCGATAATACTCCCCAACGGCTAGTTAATGATTTGGTCAAACATATTAAAGACGGAGGAAAACCCTTTGTTTGTCTATCAGCACAAAAATTAACTAGCAAATGGGGAACAATTACCCTAGAATCTTATCTAAAAAAGCAATTTCCTCATAAGAAAGTTCTGCGGATAGACTCAGAGTCATTGCAAGATTCTAGTCACGCTGCCTATCAAGCGATTGGCAATTTAAATCAGTTGTTACTTAACTATGATATAGTTCTAGCTAGTCCTGCGATTGAAACGGGAATTAGTATTGATATTCAGCAACACTTTTCCTCGGTTTGGTGTCTAGCACAGGGAATTCAAACTCCCACTTCTATCGCTCAATTTTTAGGGAGAATTAGAGAGAATATTCCTCGTTATATTTGGTCAGCAGTGTACGGATTTAATCAGGTGGGTAATGGTTCCACTTCTATCCCGAAACTTCTCACCTCTGGACACCGATTAACGGAGGTTAATATTCGCTTACTACACCAATCAGATTTAGAATCTCTGGAGGATTTAGATACAAGTTTTCAAGCGGAATCTCTCCTCTGCTGGGCAAAAATGGCCGTGCGAGTAAATGCTTGTATGCTTAATTATCGTCAGTCAATTCTAGGAATTTTACAAGCAGAAGGTCATAGAATTAAAGAACGAAATCAGGAAGAAGAACTAGAGATAACTAATCAGTTAACGGAAGCAATTGAAGAAATTATGGAACATAATTATCGTTCTGAATGCGATGCGATTGCCAACGCAGCTGAGATAACGGAATCAGAGTGTCGTCTGCTAAAAAAACAGTTAGTTAAGTCAGTAAAAGAAAGGAGAATTCTTAGAAAATATGACCTATACAAACGCTATGGAATCCCCGTCACACCGCAATTAGTGATTAAAGATGATCAAGGATGGTATCAAGAACTACGTCTACATTACTTTTTGACAATTGGGCGACAATTTTTGTGTGATCGAGATGCTTTAATTGCGCGTAAACTGATAGAATCAGGTCACGGAAGTTTATTTATTCCCGATTTTAATAGTAGTCAATTAGGAGTGATTATCGGGACGTTAGAATTGTTGGGAATTCCCGTATTATTAGCTAA
>NZ_JASJFG010000004.1:0-5480 GCF_030065375.1 Microcystis sp. M49636_WE2
GCCAATTGTTTTTCTTAGGGGTATCTCTGGCCCCTTTTCCTGTTCTTAAAGAGTGAAGGAAGTTACTTATTATTATCAAGGAATTTGTCCCGAAACGGGCGAGTTATTGCGCTTGCCCCGCACTCTTTTGGCTGAAAAAATCGCCCAAGATTTGATGACAACTATCACCAATCCTCAAGGTAAAATGTATGGGATTTTGTTAGGAGAAAATGCCGCTGGCGAAATAGAAATTTTAAAAGCTTTTTCTGGACAGGGAGAAGCTGCTGGCTGGGTTCCGTCCCTAGTGGGGAGAGAAAAAATTATGCTGGAAGAAAAGCGAGTTTTGCAACTTTTAGAAACAATTAAACAGGAAATTATTGACCTACAATCAATTCCCGAACATAATTTATATCGACTCAATCAAGCAAATTTTGAGCGCAAAATACAAGCTTTACAGCAACAACATCAAACCCATAAACAGGAACGAGATAGATTAAGAAATTTAGGAAATTTAAACCCAGAAGAATTAGAAAAATTAAATAATATCAGTCGTCAGGAAAAAAGAGCAAGAAAGCAATTAAAACAGGAACAAAAACAAGTTTTAGAACCCTTAATTGATAAAATAAACGTAGCCAATCAGAGAATTATTGAGCTTAAGCAACAGCGTAGAAAACTCTCCAAACAGTTACAGGAATTGCTGTATCAATCCTACTGTTTAAACAACTTTTCTGGACAATCTCTCTCCTTAGCTAAATTGATGGGCAGTAATTTGTTACCGACGGGAACAGGGGAATGTTGCGCCCCGAAATTATTAAATTATGCCGCTATGAAAGGATTAAAACCTGTCGCCATGGCCGAATTTTGGTGGGGAGAATCGAATCGAGATAGAAAACAGGGAGAATTTTATGGCGCTTGTCAAGAAAGATGTCAACCTCTCATGGGTTTTTTACTCTCTGGTTTACGTTCATCCCTAGAAATTATCTACGAAGACGAGGGAATAATTGCTATTAATAAACCCGCAGGATTATTATCGGTAGCAGGACGTTATCAAGATAGTCAAGATGCTGTGGTCAATCGTTTTCGTCGTCAGGGAAAAAATGTCATTCCAGTTCATCGTTTAGACCGAGAAACTTCTGGTATATTATTACTAGCTAAAAGTTTAGATATTTATCGTTGTTTATCCCAACAATTTCAACGGCGAGAAGTGGAGAAAATCTACGAAGCTATATTATCAGAAATTATTGAGCGAGAATCAGGTATAATTGACCTACCTCTCTGGGGAAATCCGCAAAATCGACCCTATCAAACTGTGGATTGGCAAAGGGGAAAAGCTAGTCAAACCTATTTTAAAGTTGTCGGTAAAGAAGGCAATTATTCTCGGCTAGAATTTATTCCCTACACGGGAAGAACCCATCAAATTCGCGTTCATAGTCAAGCGGGATTAGGGATAGGAATTTTAGGCGATCTTTTGTATAATGGTAAGCAGTCCGACCGTTTACACCTACACGCTAAACAATTATCTTTTCGTCATCCTCAGACCGAAAATAAACTTGATCTAATCATTCCCACCCCCTTTTGAGAGCTATAATTGCTAACAGCAACAAATTAGCTATCTAAATGGAGCAAGAGGACTCCCGTTAAATTTCTCCTTAATTAGGGTCTGCTGAATAAATCTAAAAACCTTGTTGGATAAGAATTTTAGACTTTTTTCCCATCAAAAAGTGCCAGACATTGGGGTGATCGGGGGGGAAATTTAGGCACTTTTTCCCTGAAAATTAGGTAATTGACCCCCTGAAAATGGGCAAAACCCTACACCCCACACCCCACACCCCACACCCTGCCCCCACGAAAAACTCTTTCAGTAAACCCTAATTAAAGGCCGCCTTGATCGATTTTTACCCTAGATTGTGCTATAGTTAGAAGTTGGCATTTTTTAGGCAGAGAGCAATTACAGGAGGTGAATTAGGTTAATGACCCAAGTGGTAGTTGGTCAGAACGAGGCGATCGAATCAGCCCTACGTCGTTTTAAGCGACAGGTAGCGAAAGCGGGAATTTATGCGGATATCAAAAAGCATCAATTTTTTGAAACCCCTCAAGAAAAGAGAAAGCGTAAAGCAGTAGCCCGAAGACGACAAAGAACCCGTCGTCGTTAAATTCCACCAGTCAGAAGCTGAATAAAGGCTTCTGGCTGTCTTTTATTTTGATCGGGTTTTGGGGGCTGGGAAACAGATTAGGGACCAGGGGAGTAGGGATAAAACAGCTGATGGCTGTCTCTTGCCAGAGTGCCTATCTCTACTGGGAAATTAATTCTGCACGACTACTTAAAACTCAACCCTTTGACCATAACTTAGGAGACTTTGTAGGGTGGCGAGGCGATTTTCCCAGACTTGTATTTGATAGGCAGATAAATCTTTTTGTCTGGACATCACAGATTTAAATTGATAGCTAAATCGCTTTAAAGCATTTTGAGTTAAAGTCAAATTGCGAGGGCTGGGATTAGTAGCTAATTGTTCTAATAGATTAGCCATTTCGTCCACTTCTTGCCCCCAAGCTTTTAAGGTTCGCTCCTCCATTGCCCATAGATTATTCACTATTAAAAAACTCCACTCTTGACGCAGAGAATTAAACCGCACCGCTGCCGTTTTAAAGGGTTGACGGTGAGGTAAAGGTTCAGCTTTTTTGGTAATTATCGATCCCTGAATGCGATTAAGAATTGTTTGCAAGTTGGGATTGAGATTTTCTGTGGCAAAAAGAGCGAATCCCGAAGTGGGAAGATTGCGAATAAATTGTAGTTGATCGATCATGACTTGATCGGGTACTTTTAACAGACGGATACCTGGTATAATCAGAGCATTTCCTGCAATTTGGCGATCAAATAAAGACTGAGTTTTTTCTTCTAAAGTCCCTGTATCAAGAGCATAAGTCATTAAAAAGATCAGGTCTATCCATTGATTTTGTCCCCATTCTTCCCAGTTTTGCTGAATACGATATAATCGTTCTTTTTGTTCTAGGGGAAACACCGCCGCCGACATTTTTAAGTGGGGGCGAATCTGTTTTAAGCGAGTAGAAACCTGCGAAACAAAAGTATCAACCTGACGGATTTTAAAGCTAGTCCATTGTTCCCATAAAGCACCCCGGGGATTTAAAGTAATGGGATCAACTCCCGTCATTTGTTTAAATAACCAACGGCTGGATTTACCATAACCATAGGTTTGATTAGAATTTTGATTCTGGAAGGGATAGCGAATATAATCTAACTGCAAGCCATCCACATCGTAATTCTTGACAATCTCCTCGTAAAGAGATAAAAGATAGTTTTGTAGGTCGGGATTAGCAGGATCAAAAAAGGCCTTTTTCGTGCCTTGACTGTAATCAAAAGAACCACCACTTTTATTAGTTGCCCCCCAATCGGGATTACGCGATAAAACCGGACCGAGATAATCTAATGGTTGCTCTAATACTTTATTATGAGCTTGATTAGCCGCCGCAAAAACCCACACCCAAGCGTGGATTTCCATATTGCGTTCATGGGCTAATTTAACGGCAACTTTTAGGGGATCCCAACCTCTGGTTAAAGGATTTTGTTCGGGGGCAACTTGACTGGGATAAATAGTATAACTAGCATTAACTGTCTCGAAAAAGACCACATTAATACCCGCTGCCGCCATGCGATCGAATACTTTAGCTAAATCCTCCTCATTTTTAGCTTCTACGATCGTGCCTCGATCTAACCACATTGCCCGTATTTCTGGTTGGGCAAATTGTCGATTAGTGGGATAATTATCCCAAAGATTTCGCCTCGCTTGTAACCAAAATTCTCGCGCTTGGGTATAGTCCCCCTGAGCGATTAAATTCTGAAAATTATTTAAGGTTACTTGGGCATTTTCTAGGGCTAAACGGAATCGTCTGGCGGTATCTGTGGTGGGGGAGTTTTTCGCACGATCATGAAATGCTTGTGCTAGGGATTTATCAGTAGTTAAGGTGTTATTATTGCTGGCCTCTAAAGCTAAGAGAGTCGCTCCATAACGCCCGATTAATCCCTGCAATTCCGCCGTCATTTGGCTAATTTGTTGAGGAGTTAGACTTGCTCTGGGGGGAATTGCCTCGGTATTCGGACTTAATCTCGCCGTTTCATTACCTGAAGTTTCCGCAGTCGGGGGTAGAGGGGGACGGGGTGCGGTCGCTGTTGGTGTATTGTTAATATTATTAACTATTGTTGAGTTTCCTTGACAATAGGGGGCAATTGTGTTAACAGAAGAACTGCGATTAATGCCGTAGCGTTGCAGGGAGGTTTCTAGCCAAGCGCTATCGAGGGCGAGATTAGCGACGGCATCGCTGCCCCAGCGCCAACCGAGAAAGATCGAGTTATTATTGAGGACAACGGCGGGGGGATTGTTGCGCGCTCCCCAGACGGCAACGGTTTGGCTATTAACTCCCGTGGGGATAACCACACCACCGAGGAGACTGCTGGCTAAAGGTTTTTGGTTTTTCAGTTCACCTAAATTAGTCGGCCGCAGGGTGTAAGCTTGGGAGTGAGGATAAGCCCAGTAAGCCCCAAATAGCGATCGCAATTGATCACGCACCGCAGGTTCCGAAAGATTTCCCGCCGGACCGGTGACGATAATTTTACCACCGCGATTCAGCCAACGACTCAAGACACTAGCTTGTAAACCGGAAATAGTCTCGACGTTGGGGATGATTAGAACCTTAATTTTATTTAAATCCGCGTCGCTTTGCCACTGATTACTCTGAAGAATGCAGTAATTAACCCCGACATTTTGCAAACGATCAGTGATAGCTGTCCATTGATTGGCATTTTCTTGACTTTTTAACACTGCCACCGGTGTCGCTAAAACTGGGATCGGTAGTAAGACAGCAACACAGGACAAGAGGCAGGCAATTAGGGGCTTGTTAAAAAGATGATCAAGACGGAAGAACGATCCCAGCACGTTTTTTTCTCTTAATTTTTTTGGTTAACTCCTCCTGATCTTACCCAACTTAGCCAAAAAATAGTATCTTGGGGAACAAAAATTGCGTCTTAGTCGTCTGCAACGCGGGTGTTGGGGTTTTAGGGTGTTGGGGTTTTAGTTGAAATTCCCCATTCCCCCATTCCCCCATCTCCCCATTCCCCCATTCATAATTCATAATTCATAATTCATAATTCCCCATCCCCCCATTCCCCCATCTCCCCCATTCATAATTCATAATTCATAATTCATAATTCCCCATCCCCCTACAACTGTAAAGACAATTGCCGAAAATGATCGCCGCGATGTTCAAAACTTTGGTATTGGTCAAAACTAGCGCAAGCGGGCGATAATAACACCACTTTAGCCTCTTTTGCTGGTCCTAGTTCGGCTGCGCGTTGAACTGCCCTGTCCATCGTTTCTACACATTCATAATCTTGATAACCTGCTGACTGTAAACGACGGGCAAAATCGGCGGCAGCGTCACCAATAAGCAGCACGGTGGCGACTTTTGCCTTAATTTCAGCGATCCAA
>NZ_JASJFG010000843.1:0-2146 GCF_030065375.1 Microcystis sp. M49636_WE2
GCAGGAGTTGAACCTGCCTAGCACGAATTATGAGTTCGTTGCCTCAACCGCTCGGCCAACCCTGGGTTATACTATTAACTCATTATAGATCGGTAATTACTCTGAACGTGAAAATTCAGCCCCACCAAGATGAAAAAATTTGCAATCAGCACCTCCTTGCAGTTAGGACTCCTTTTGATGGTAGCCATGTTAGCCGCCGGCTTCGGTAGCGGTTGGGTAGCCTATCAATTGGGACTCGCCTCCCTGAAGGGAGTCAGTCAACCGGATATCAACCCCGCTAAAAAGTTTACCAACGATCGCACCAGTTATGGTCGCAATCAAACTTTTATCCCCGTGAAGGAAGAAGAGGTGCTGAAAAGAGTGAGAGTTTATATGCAACAACAGAAAAACAAACCGCAATCAAAGGAAGAAACCAAAGGATAGGCTTTAAAAAAGGCGAGTTTTGCCTTTTCGCTATGGATAATCAGGATTTATTGACTCGTTTAATTTTAGTCTTTTTACTAATCGCGCTCAATGCTTTTTTCGTAGCGGCCGAATTTTCGCTTGTGTCTGTCCGTCGTACCCGCGTCAGTCAGCTAGTGGCTGCGGGAGATGTGCCAGCGCAGACGGTCCAATCTCTACAAAGAAGTCTCGATCGCTTACTTTCCACTACCCAATTAGGTATCACCCTTTCTAGTTTAGCTTTAGGTTGGATCGGGGAGAGTACCATGACCGTTTTTGTGAAGAAATTACTAAGTTTTTTACCCTTTTCTTTAAACTGGCAAAATCTTCTCTCCCATGGTTTCTCTCTTTGTCTAGCTTTTTTAATCGTGGCCTATCTCCAGATAGTTTTTGGGGAACTTTATCCCAAATCCCTAGCGTTAATTTATGCCGAACCGATGGCGCGATTATTAGCTGCACCTATTGGGGTTATTTCCAGGATTTTTAAGCCTTTTATCGGTATTCTTAATCAATCAACTCGTTTTTTATTGGTTTTAACCCGTATCCCCGAAGTGGATCTACAGCGTTCTAGTCGGGTAACTTCCGAGGAATTACAATTAATTATCAGCATGGAAGGGGAATTAACGGGATTAGAAGCAGCGGAAAGGAAAATTTTAAATAATGTTTTCCAGTTTAGCGAAATCACTGCCGCAGAAATCATGGTTCCCCATAACCGTTTAATAGCTATTTCCTCGACCGCAACTTTTGAGGAATTACTGCTCCAAGTAGTTAACAGTGGCTATTCTTGTTATCCTGTGGAAGGAGATTCCGGTGATGATATCCGTGGTTTGATCGATTTTAAAGATTTAGCTTTACCCCTTGCCGAAGGTCAGTTAAATTTAACAACCCCGATTAAACCTTGGTTAAAACCTGTTCGTTTTTTCCCCGAAACAACTGCTTTAAATGAATTACTAACAGTGATGCGGGAATCATCCTTAAAGATGGTTATCATTGTGGATGAATTTGGCAGAACAGCCGGTTTATTAACCCTAAAAGATTTAATCGGCGAGATTCTGGGAACTTTTTCCCCTAGTGATGAATCGGGAACAGTAAAATATCAACTCCTCGATGAATCGACTTTTCTCGTACAAGCACAAATGAATTTAGAGGACGTGAACAAAGCATTAAATTTAAGTTTACCCTTGGCCGATGAATACCAAACCCTAGCAGGTTTTGTTCTCCATCATTGGCAAAAAATACCGAAGGTGGGAGAACAATTATATTACCAAAATTTAGAATTTACCATCATTTCTAAGGTCGGCCCTCGCTTGGAACAAATTAAGATTTATCGGCAACAACTATCCTAAGGATATAAACAAGAAACAACTTTTCTCATTTATTTATTCTTTTTGATTGTTAAGTAGTTGGTTATAATTAAATTAAAAATGGATTTTAGGTTCGATCCCCCCTGCCTCCCTTGATAAGGTAGGGTTGATTCATGAATCAACCCTACCCTTGATAAGGGGGGTGTCTGATAATTTTTAACGCCTACCTACTTAATCTAGTCAATAGCTGCCCACTCCTGTCACCATGAAACACCTTTTGACACTCCTCCCCCTCAGCTTGGGATTAATTGCCCTCACCCCCGCAAATTTGCCCCTAGAACGTTTTGAAATCTCAGAATTAGGAACATCTACGGGATACGATGAACGACTGCTAACGGACA
>NZ_JASJFG010000751.1:0-5412 GCF_030065375.1 Microcystis sp. M49636_WE2
AATCTCAGCATGGAGGAGAATTTCGGCCAGATGGGGTAAGGTATGTTCAATTTGATCCACACTGGTGGTGAGATAGAAGTGTGCGTAATCGTGACTGGTGGCAGCGTTGGTCATTCCGCCACAATTTTCGATTAAATAGTCAAAGAGTCCGGGGGGGAGTTTTTTCGTCCCCTTAAAGATCATGTGTTCGAGAAAATGGGCCATACCTAACCATGGATCAGGTTCAGCGATCGCACCTGCTTTCACCCACACATCCACCACCACCACAGGAGTCACGGGTAAATACTGATGAATTACGGTTAAACCGTGATCTAATTGCCATACCTGAGCGGGAAAAGAACTCGTTTGACACTGCGCTATCGACTTGATCAATGTCCGTTAACCAGATTTTTTGTTAAATTCTATACCTAGGTTATCTTATTCTCTTGTCTGTTTAACCATTAAAAAACTTTTGTCATGATTTCTAGATAATTCCGCCAAATATCAGCTATCTTGAAGCCATCAGGAGTCAGGAGTCAGTAGTCAGGAGTCAGGAGACAGGAGATTATTTTATTTATTCTCCCCACACCCCACACCCCAATTCATAATTCATAATTCATAATTCATAATTCTCCCCCCACACCCCACACCCCAATTCATAATTCCTACTAACTAAATGACTGAGCAAGACACTGACTGGATAGGGTTGATGATCGGCAATTCTCGGCTACATTGGGGGTATTTTCGCGGTCAAACCCTGTTAGCTTGTCTCGATACTCCCCACCTGAGGGAACCCCTAAGTAATGAATTTTTGCAACAAATTTTCCCTAAACTCTTGACAAATAAATGTAACTGTGCATTGATTGTCGCATCCGTGGTTCCTAGCCAAAGAGAATTATGGGCAAATTATGGCAATTTACGGATAATTACTTTAAAAGACATTCCTTTGCTGGATTTATATGCAACATTCGGCATTGATCGAGCTTTAGCTGTCTTAGGTGCTGGAGAAAAATACGGATTTCCCTGTTTAGTCATCGATGCGGGGACAGCCTTAACTTTTACGGGAGTGGATGGGGATAAAAAGCTAGTGGGGGGAGCAATTTTACCCGGGTTCAAGGTGCAATTAGCCAGTTTAAGGGAACGGACGGCAGCCTTACCAGAGGTGTCCTTACCGGAAAGATTACCCCAGATCTGGGCAAAAGAAACAGCAGAAGGGATAAGAAGTGGGATAATCTATACAATTTTGGCAGGAATAGAAAAATTCAGTCGGGAATGGTTAAATTTATATCCAGAGAGCAGGATAATTTTCACAGGGGGAGATGGGGACTTAATTAGGGATTACTGGCAAGAAAAGGCCATTAAATCGCTCCTAGTGGATAAGACGATAATTTTTGAGGGAATTGCTGCAGTTAGGGGAATCTCCTCCTGTTTAATTGACAAAGGCGAACATATCTAGTAAAGTCGGAGAAAGTTTTCTCAACTTGGGAAATTTCTCAACAACTGGGCAAAAAATTCAGGATATAGTTATGGCGATCATTCTAGTAACCGGTTCTGCTGGTTTAATCGGTTCCGAATCAGTGAGATTTTTTTGTGATCGGGGTTATACCGTTGTCGGCATCGATAATAATATGCGTCAGGTATTTTTTGGTGAAGACGCTTCAACGGAGTGGAATCGAGCCAAATTATCCCAAGATTACGGGGATAAATACATTCACCATGCTGTGGATATTCGCGATCATGAAGCTATTTCAGCTATCTTTAAAACCTATAGTCATGATATATCCTTAATTATCCATACGGCGGCGCAACCTTCCCACGATTGGGCAGCTAAGGATCCCTATATGGATTTTAGTGTCAATGCTAACGGAACTTTAGTATTATTAGAAAATACTCGTCAACACTGTCCCCAAGCAGTATTTATTTTCTGTTCCACTAATAAAGTTTACGGGGATAGACCGAATGAATTACCTTTAGTAGAAAAAGAACTACGTTGGGAAATCTCGGAAAATCATCCTTATTTTGCTCAAGGTATTGACGAGTTGATGAGTATTGATGCTTGTAAACATTCTTTGTTTGGTGCCTCGAAAGTGGCAGCGGATGTGTTAGTACAGGAATATGGGCGTTATTTTGAGATGAAAACTGCCTCTTTTCGTGGCGGTTGTTTAACCGGTCCAAGTCATTCGGGAACCCAATTACACGGGTTTTTATCCTACTTGATGAAATGTACGATGATTGGCAAAGAATACAGTATTTATGGGTATAAGGGTAAGCAGGTACGCGATAATATTCATAGTTACGATCTCGTCAATGCTTTCTATCATTTTTATCAGGCCCCGCGAGTAGCAGAAGTTTATAATATCGGTGGTAGTCGCTTTAGTAATTGTTCCATGTTAGAAGCTATTCAAGAATGTGAAGCGATTGCGGATAAAAAGTTAAACTGGCAGTATGTAGAGACCAATCGTATTGGTGATCATATCTGGTGGATTTCTGATGTGAGTAAGTTTAAAAATCATTATCCTGATTGGCAGTTAACCTACACAGTAACGGATATTCTCAAGGAGATTTTTAGTCAAAACGTTAGCCGTTGGACTTAGGGTAAATCAAGAATTATTCTGGTCAATTTTTATCTGCTAGTTTTCCCTCGTTACCAAAGTGATTTTTAGCAAAATATACTGCTAGTAATTGAGGGACTATGTTAATTAGTTAGTAAGAGGATATTAATCGCAATATTGACCTAGAAAAACTAAACCAGAGCATATTTTAAGATACCATTATGTTAACTAAAATCTACAACAATAAAATTTTCCGATTTCTCATTGCTGGGGGAGTGGCATTTCTAATCAACTTATTCTTAATTTATTGGTTCATTGATGACTTGGGATTTAATACACCATTTTTGAAGAATGTTGCTAATGTCATTTCGATAGAAATATCTTTAATTGCTAGTTTTTTTATCTATAGAATCTGGGTGTGGACTGGAGGAGATTGGACAATCAGAGATGTGATTTTGATACAACTTCCTCTCTATCATCTCTCGGCAGGTTTAGCAGTTTTACTGCGAGTTTTCTTGATATTTCCCTTCTTAAACTGGTTAGGAATTAGCCCCGGAGTTAACACAATGATCGGGGTTTTAGTGGGTGCTAGTATTAATTATGTCGCCAGTGATAGCCTAATTTTTAAACCCAAGAATAAGACTAATGAGACAGAAATGTACTATCCCGAAGGATTAGCGCCAGCTTTCGAGATGGACGGTTACTCTCACCCACGTCAATCAAGGGATAACCATGGGGTAAAAACCCTATCAATAGTTATTCCTGCTTACAACGAAGAAGATTGCATCGAAAGCACAACTCACTTAATATCCGAACGTTTAGAAGAGGATAAAATTGATTATGAAATCCTAGTGGTTAATGACAATAGCAAAGATAACACCGAAGCAGTTCTGCAAAAAATCAACCAAGACAATCCTCGGATTCGCTACATCAATAACTATTATCCCAATGGTTTTGGTTTTGCGGTGCGCTGTGGGTTAGAAAATTTTAGCGGGGATGCAGTTGCAGTAGTAATGGCAGATAATTCCGACTCTCCCGATAACATGGTGGACTATTATTATAAACTCCAAGAAGGCTACGATTGCGTTTTTGGTTCTCGTTTTATCAAAGGAGGAAAAGTTATTGATTATCCCAAGCACAAGTTATTCGTCAATCGTTTGGCTAATCTATTCATTCAAGTTTTATTTGGGCTAAAATTTAATGATACCACTAACGCCTTTAAAATCTATCGTAAGGAGGTTATCGAAGGAATCTCACCTCTACTATCTCACCATTTTAACTTAACAGTAGAGATGCCCTTAAAAGCAATCGTGCGAGGATATTCCTATACGACAATTCCCATCACTTGGCGCAATCGTACCACGGGGGTTTCCAAGTTAAAACTCAAGGAAATGGGCAGTCGTTATTTATTTATAGTTCTCTCTATCTGGTTAGAAAAACACCTTTCTAGAGGCGACTATAAGCGCAAACGGAAAAAAAATCAAGTTGTTTGATAATTATCATCTAGTGGAGTATTTTTGATGACTAGGCAAGTGTTAATTACTGGTGGTGCGGGTTTTGTGGGCAGTTCTTTAGGTTTGGGATTAGCCCAACGTTATCCTGATTGGAAAATTATCGCTTTAGATAACTTAAAACGTCGCGGTTCTGAATTAAATATTCCCCGTCTCAAACAAGCGGGAATTGAATTTGTTCATGGAGATGTCAGAAATGCGGAAGACTTAGAAGCATCCGCTTTGCCAGTGGATTTAATCCTAGAATGTTCGGCAGAACCTTCCGTTTTAGCTGGTTATAATTCCCCCGGCTATGTTTTGCAGACTAACTTAATTGGAACGATTAACTGTTTAGAATTAGCTAGACAAACCCAAGCAGATTTTATTTTTCTCTCCACCAGCAGAGTTTATCCTATAGCCTATCTTAATCAATTAAACTATACAGAAACAGATACTCGTTTTCAGTTATCTGAACAGCAAGATTTACCCGGGGTTTCTGCTTTTGGTATAAGTGAACGGTTTCCCTTAGATTTGCCCCGTTCTCTCTACGGTTCCACTAAGTTAGCATCGGAATTGATTATTAATGAATATGGGGATGCCTACGGATTAAGAACTTTAATTAATCGCTGTGGAGTTTTAACCGGTCCTTGGCAGATGGGAAAAGTTGATCAGGGAGTTTTTGCCCTTTGGGTAGCTAATCATTACTTTCAGAAGTCCTTAAAATATATCGGTTATGGGGGTACAGGGAAACAGGTTAGAGATTTTCTTCATGTAGCTGATTTACTCGATTTAATCGATATTCAGATTGCTAATTTAGAACAATTCAAAGGGCAGACTTTTAATGTGGGGGGTGGGCAAGATTTTTCTTTGTCTCTTTACGAAACCACCAAACTATGTCAAGAAATCACGGGCAATAGTATAATGATTGAGGCAATTCCCGAAAATCGCACCGGAGATATGCCAATTTTTATCACTGATTCTCGCAAAATCAGTTCTATAACTGGATGGCAACCCCAGCGAGACGGTAGAAAATTAATCCAAGATATTTTTGATTGGATTTATAATCATGAGAAGGAACTTAAAGGTATTTTTTAACTGAACAATTATGCAGAAAAAATCTCTCAAATCACCTGTAGTCGTCAAGGGAATACTAATTATCATTACCGCCTACTTTTTTCTGGCAAATTTGCCTAGTATTGATTGGCTAGAAATTGGTTTAGATGCTTCTTGGGCTTTTGCTATTAGTGATGCTGCCCATAAACAGTTAATTTTTGGACAAGATATTATCTTCACCTATGGACCCCTAGGCTATCTGGTTCATGGCACATCTTTAAATCACAACTTTTCCCAAATTATCTATTTTCGCTGGTTGATACACCTTTGTCTATTAG
>NZ_JASJFG010001045.1:0-9941 GCF_030065375.1 Microcystis sp. M49636_WE2
AGCCACTTTCAGATTAGGAAAAAAAATGAAGCGTACACTTGCCGTCATGACGATGACAGTAGCTTTAACCCTCACCAGTAACCATTCTAGCCTTGCCGGAGCAATCTTCGATCGCATTCAAAAAACTGGGGTAATTACTGCCGGCGCTCGTAAAGATGCTATTCCCTTTGGTTTTGTCAACTCCCAGGGCAAGTGGGTGGGTTACAGCCTTGATATGTTAGAGTTAATTCGCAAAGAAACCGAGCGGAAGTTAGGAAAACCAATTAAGTTAAAAATTGTTGAGATTACTCCCCAAAATCGTTTTGAAAAGTTAAAAACAGGGGTGATAGATATAGAATGTGGCTCCACTACTTTTACTTGGAAAAGAGAAAATGAAGTGGATTTTTCCGTTAGTTATTTTGCCAGTGGCACTCAATTACTCACCCGCAAAGGTAGTAATCTCGATGACATCGGTAGCTTGGCAGGCAGACGCATTGGAGTGATTGCCAATACTACTAATGAAGCGGTGATTAAAACCCAACAACCCGCCGCTATTTTGGTCAAAGTTAAAAATCGTGGCGAGGGTTTACAAAAACTAGAAACGGGAGAAATTGACGGTTTTGCCAGCGATGGCATTACCCTAGAAGGTTTAAGGAAAAGTGCTAAAAATCCCAATAATTTAGCCATAGTTCCCTCCTATCCCTACGCCTACGAATCCTATGCCTGTACTTTACCCGAAAATGATTCTAAATGGCGCGATACAGTGAATTATACTCTATTAAAATTCATGGAAGGTATCGTTAGTGACCAACAACAAGCGGTGACAATTTATGAACGTTGGTTTGGTGAAGATGGTGTTGTTCCCTATTCCCGAGAAACTATTAATGATTATTTTCAAGGTATTGTCAACACCTACGAATGGATTCCTTTAACTGTATTTCCCTAAAATTAAGAGCTTTTTAGGAACCGATTGAAAAAGGCAAGAGGAAAGTGGGAATTATGAATGGGGAAGTAGGGGAATGGGGAAGTGGGTTTTTAAAGTTGGATTTGATTAATAAAGGTAAAAAATAAACCCCCTCAACTGTTAGTTAGCAAAAATTAAGTAGGTAGGTGTTAAAAGTTGTCAGACACCCCCCTTATTAAGGGGGGATTAAAGGGGGGACTAAGGGGGGATCGGCACCCCCCTTATCAAGGGGGCAGGGGGGATCAGAGGCAAAATCTATCTTCAATTTAATTATAACTACTTACTTAAATAAGAAGATTTTGAAGGCTTTAGTTATTGGTTTTCATCAATTTCTTGCGCTGTTTTTAATATGTCTAAATACAATATTTGATTAACACGGAAACCTGCTTTAAAAATCAAATCATCCATTAACGGCTGAATAGTAGGAATTAATCTTCTTCTTTTGGCAATTAATAAAATACCTAAAATTCCAATAACATTCAATCCTAAACTAATTGCTTTCTTTCTGCCAGGGTTCTCGTCTATAATTACTCTATCAGCATTTGAAGAAATCGCTAAAGCTATCGTTTCTGATTCTCCTCGGTGTAATTCCTTCTGTAATTCTTCTAATAATAACCGATTCTCTAACTCTCGCTTTTCTATCCAGGATAGGGTTTGAACTTCAATAGTGCCAGGAACTGAATAACCTAATCCTGTCATTTCTTCATAAACAGCCACTGGAATAATAATTGTTCCATAGATATCATGGAGCAAGTTAAGATAGCCGATAGCAGCTAAACTGGTAATCGGAGAGGTGTTACTAACAACAATCACAGATCACCTAAGGTTTTTAAGGTTTGTAATTCTTGTTGCCAATCTACACTATCATAATTTACACAAATATTCCTCTTGGCGACTTCTTGACGAAATTCAATTAAAGATAAGTTGGCAAAATCAGCCGCTTTTGCGCTACTGATATGATAATCTCTAAACATAATGATTGCCAGTTCTAGTTGCAACAGTTGCTCGTTTTTTCCTGTTGCTTGTATAATTTCGTTGGGAATCACAATAGTCATTAAAATTTACGATATTTGTATGAACCGCCCCCATTGTATCACAAAAAAATACTTGTGATCGATTAATTAATAAAAATTAATGAATAGAAACATGGACAAAAAATAAACCCTCAACTGACTGAATGAAGGGGCATTTATCGTATTTTGTGGGCAATTTAGCCTACTTTTGTGGTTTAGTTTTCGTCGGATTTAGAGGATTTTAGTTTGCGTTTCAGGGTTGAAGCTGCGCCTAATGCACCAAAGGAGCCAATAGCTAAAAGTCCAGCAGTTGAGGAGGGTTCAGGAACTAGCTTTAGGTTTTCAACAGGAACACACGGGGTCAAACACCCCATATATGTAAACTAATTAGAAAGTAGATCTTTAGCATAAAGTAGCCGATATTCTTCTCCACCTTCTATGTAGGCTAATCCCCCTGCACTAAAAGCGCCTACACCTCCTACAGGAACAATATTTGCCGGATTAAACAGATTATCATTCGTTAATCCTGAAGTTAATAAAGTGGTAGAGCCAGTGCCTTGGGGGACCAGAGCAGTTATAGGCTCTGTACCCTGTGTTCCAGTTATGGATAAAACTTTATATCCGGTAAAGCCCGGAACGACCAAAGATTTAGATAAAGTATCTTCGGTAATAACTGTCGCCTTAACAGGTGTGGGAAGAAGTGTAGTGTCAGGGGCAGGCAGTAGGTTTGTATCTATATCGAAGGATAAACTCCATGTGAGAGTTCCAGCCGAAGCAGGATTTACTCCAAAGCCAATCATTGTAGTCGTTGCAGCCGCTCCAAGAGCTAAGGCTAAAGTCCAATTTTTCATTTTTTTATTCCTGAGTAGTGTTTTTTGTGTGTAAGTTTGTAGTCTTAGCTTTGAGGCTATTAGCCTACTTTTGTCGTTTCTTTGCTAGGTCAGGCAACACCTTAACCCAACTCCAAAGGGAGACAACGGGAGTGTACACATTCTCTCCCCCACAACTGTATTAAAATATACAGTTTAATAAATCTTTACATTTCTCTCCTCAACTAGGAATTCAGATTTTGGTTTTTTTTTTGATTGTACTGATAGCGATCGCCACCCTCGCCGCTAGGTCAAGCAACAGCCCAACCCAAGGGGAAAGGGGGACGACGACAGCTTTGGGGAATCTATCTTGAGAATGATTTGAAATATGCTAAGTTGAGATACGATGTCACGATCGCATCTAACCAGTACCATGAGTGAAATTAGTGTCGGGGGAAAAGTCCGTCTGATTGCCATTCCCCCTTACCTGAAAACCGCCGATCCCATGCCTATGTTACGGCAGCCGGAGCTGCTCAATATCGACGATATAGGCACGGTAATCGATCGCCGGCCGGGGGGTTATTGGGGTGTAAAATTCGATCGAGGCTCATTTCTGCTCGATAGCAAATATTTAGAAGCTATTTAAACCAGTTAAGTGCATCACGGTCAAGACAACTTTGATAAATGACAAGCAAATCTAAAGAGTTAATTTATGTCCAATACTTTTCTATCGATCATTATCCCGATGCGCGAGGGATTTAGCGAACATTGGCTAGGAGAATTATTGAAAGTCAAGGGAGATATAGAATTTATTTTAGTTCATCCTCCTGGGGTCAAACCTTCGCCGGTGAATGATCCACGCATGAAACAGATTGTCTGTGCTTTACGAGGTGAAATTATTCAAAGAAGTACAGGATTTTTAAATGCCAGAGGCACTTATATTCTCACAATCAATTGCGATGAATATTTACACCCGGAGATCGTCACCCTAGTTAAAGACTATTTTGAACGCTTCCCCAATAGTTGGGTATTGCGATTAGCCAGATGTGAATTTCCCTACGGTGAACGAGAAAAACTAGAGAGTAATTGGACAACCATTCCCGATGTAAAAAGTTTAGCTATCTGTAGCAGGCGAGAAAATAATAGTAACTTATTTAAAGATAATAATTATTTATTAGAATTACCGATCGCTCCTTTAGATAATCCTTTTAATCCCCAAGTTTTTCTCAATCAACGTCGCGATCAAAATGGTCCCCATTTAGAAAATTTTGATAAAAAAGTTTGGAAAAGTGAACTTGTGCAAGCGGCGACGATAGAAATTACTAATCTCATGAACTTATTGGGTCCGATTAAATATATTCCTTTTTGGTGTTTAGATAGATTACTAGGTTTATATATTCAGGCTAAATATTTTGAAAAAGAGCGAGTAATCGGTCACTGGATGCCGAAGTCTCCCGAACAAATACGAATTGAAGATAATCCTCCTGAATACCAAAGAACTTGGCGATTTTACTTTTTATCGGAAGTTATGTTATTAAGAAAATTCCCTCAGTATGGCTATCTTTGGAATCTAGCTATCTATCAATTTTTAGAACTGCCTGCTTGGATGATTAAATCTCTGAGACAAAAAATTATACCCAGTAAATCAGTCTAGTTATATCCAAGTGATCGGTAATCCAGAATAATAATAACCTAAATTTATGGAACTATGCTCTGTTTCCCAATCTAAAACCTGTTCCACACGCTGATAAATTGCCGCAGCTTCCTCACTAGAATTGCCGATACAAGTTAACCCTAATTTACCAAATTCCGACAGCGCACCCATGAGATGAAAAACTGTTCCCGTTTTACTGCTACTATCAAAATGCAGGCGATGTTTAGCAATAATATCCATTAAATCATCGGGAAGTAAACCTTTGTATTGGGGTTTATGGAGATTATCGGAGGCAATATAGTATTTTTCCTGGTGAGGTTGACTGAAAAATAATCCAGTTTCTTGATCGTATTTACCATTAGTTAAAAGCTTCAAAGTCATAAAAGGATGGGTGGTTCCTCCTTTTCGCAGATTAATTTCGATCGCCTGTAAATCCCAGACTAAAGTTTCTGGATTTTTGACAGCGACGAAATCAACTCCATAGCGTTCAATTGCCCCCTTTGCTGCCAGAATTTCCCCTATTTTTAGGCCTAATTCCTGTAATTGTAGGCGATAATTTTCATCGGCAGGAAAATGACAACCTAGATAAATTTGACCATCGGGACCGCCTAAAATTTGATCGTGAGTGGAAATAATATTCACTTCTCCCGTCGGTGTAATATAACCCTGCACACTCGGCGATCGCTTTTCTTCTCCTTCAATAAAAGCTTCGACAATTGCCCCTAATTCAGCAATTTTACTGGAAAAACTCTCCCAAGTTTCATCGCTTGCTTGAAAACTCATCTTGTCTAATTGTTTAGCCAAGAGATTCATTCTCTCGCTTAAATCTAGACTGTTACTATCAACAATTCCCCCTAAAGGACGTAAATCTAAAACCGCATTTCCTTCTCCCGATAACCCCTCATTTAACTTCACTACCATGCGTTTTAATTGCGGTTGACGAGACCACAAACTAGCGGCTTCATATAACAAATCCTTGACCGTATTTAGCTGTAAACTACCGTCAGGATGGGGAATATTGCCTTGACCAAAAATCTCGCGACTGCCACTTTTAGAACCCCAATACAATAAATCTGGACTACAGGCAAATAAAGGAATATCTAATTGTAAAGACAATTCTCGCTCTAAATTAGTAGAATTAAAACAAACCATGTAGGCACGATCTCGACGCAACGCTTGCCGGATTCTTGCTACTAAGCGCGGTCTGTCCAGAATTTTTTGGGTTAAAGGTTGAAAAGAGTTATCGTGAGTTGTCAGTAATAAAAGACGGTTATTAGCATGGGAAAAAGGAATCCCGGGCAACAATTGCAGGTAATAATCAATCACCATCCGCGCCAGTGGCTGCGCTGTTACATAGATTAAACGGGTTTTCGGATGTCGCAACCGAATCAGAGAAAATAATAATCTTTCTTCGTAATGTAAAAAACCCGCTACTTTTTGACCGACTCTCTGATCGATACTAAAAGAAGGGACAACTAGGATATCATAATCCCATTCATCGGATTCGGGAACGTTTTCTCCCTGCCAAATCTCTTTTAATTTTTCTTGTAATTCTTGATACCGCAGCCGCTTTCCTAGCATCAAATCTCTATCTAACAGCATGGTTTGTCCCACCTCTGTGGTTGCAGACACCTGTATCTTATCTATTTTTAGGCCCTGTCGTCTCCAGTGCCTTTCTTTTCTTAATATTCCCCAATCCCTGTGATCATTGCCATTAAAAAGGGATACAGTGGACTCTGTATCCCCTTTAATCACCTGAGATTGCCTTTAACCTAGCGGGTGGAATAAGAGATCGGGATAAAACCGATTAAATTCGATTAAAATCCCGGCGGTGAAAGTCAGCAGCGCCATAATTAACACGGGTGCGGACGAGAGAAATTTAGTAAGTCCTTCCATCTGAGTTCTCCTAGGGAATAAAAAGTCAAGGGTTTGACACAAAAATTAACGAGGGGAAACGGTAATTTCCGAATCCTTAACGGTTAATTTACCGGAAGTGGCTTCTTGTAAAGCCGCCAACGGCCAGAGGAACCCCGTTAACATTTTGCTCAAAGCGAGGGGAACATCGATGATGATTTCCTTCATTTCGGCATCTTTACTGTCGCGTACGGCGATTAAATAGGCCCGACCAACCCAACCGATCCAACCGGCAATGTACAGGAATAGGATGCTAGGGATAAAGAAATCGCCCATGTGGTCCCAACGACCATCAACAATTAGGTGTGGATAGCCTTCCGGTCCACAGAGAGCTTGGGAGTAGGTTTGAGCGCGTTTGGCTCCCGATTCGGGGTCGGGAGTGGTGTTGCGGAAACTCTTCGCTTTTTGTAGGAAAGCGGGATTTTCGCTACAAGGGGTCAGATTGGACAAATCAGCCGACGCTGGAGCGGCAAAGGTGAACCAGAGAGATAGCACCAGGGCCAGAGCGAACAATTTTCGCATAAATTGTTTCCTTTTGTTACGAAATATGAAGTTCTTTGTTCAAAAAGCGAACAATTTGATCGTACACGGAAAAAATCTTACTCCGATGAGGGGTACGAGTAAAGTTTCTATTACAAAACTATACGCAACGCTTCAGACCCCGGTGATATGAACCACCACTTGCCTTTGATGACGACTCTGACGATGTTCCCAGAGATAGATACCTTGCCAGATCCCTAAAACTAATTTACCTCTAGCGATCGGGATTTGTTCCGATGTCCGGGTTAGGACCGAGCGAATGTGAGCGGGCATATCGTCTGGCCCTTCGGTAGAGTGATAGTAGAGACTGCTATCTTCCGGGACTAACTTGGCGAAGAAATTGGCCAAATCGGTGAGAACATCGGGATCGGCATTTTCTTGGATCAGCAAAGAAGCGGAGGTGTGACAGACAAATATACTGCATAATCCCGTCGTTATGCCCGATTCAGCCACGATCGCTTCTATGGGGGCAGTCAGAGGATGGAAATTCTTGGGACTGGTGGTAATCGTCAGGGATTTTTGATATTGACGCATGGAAACCGAATCAGGGAGAAATGGGTGTAGGGGGGATTGTCCTGGAGAGCAAAGGTTGTCCCGCTTGCAAGAGATCGTGAAGGTTCACCACTGCACCGATAACAGCGATCGCTGGGGACTCAAAGCCGGTGGCTTCGATCTGGTCCATAATCGTGGTGAAAGTACCGATTAACTGCTGTTGCTGCGGTGTTGTTCCCCAGCGAATCAGGGCGATCGGTGTTTCTGGACTTCTGCCCGCCTTGGTCAACTCGCCGATAATATAGGGTAAATTATGCACACCCATGTAAACAACAATTGTTTCTGCGCCATGGGCGATCGCTGACCAGTTAACTTGAGGACGATATTTACCCGCCATCTCGTGGCCGGTGACGAAGGTAACGGAAGAACTATAATCGCGATGGGTGAGGGGAATACCGGCGTAGGCAGGCACGGCAATTCCTGAAGTGATCCCCGGCACGATCTCGACGCTAATTCCGGCCGCGATCAGATCGAGCATTTCTTCACCCCCGCGACCGAAAACAAAGGGATCACCCCCCTTGAGACGAACAACCACGGCATTAGTCTGGGCCTTCTCGATCAGTAAAGCGGTGATTTCCTCCTGTACCAGAGAATGACGACCGCGACGCTTACCCCCATGGATTTGTTCGGCCTTGGGGTTAATCATGGCTAGAATCGAGGGGCTGACTAGGGCATCATAGAGGACAATATCGGCATTTTCTAAGAGAACTTTCGCTTTTAAGGTCAACAAACCGGGATCCCCGGGACCCGCACCGACGAGATAGACCTTACCGCAACTTTCTGATTGATTCATAGATACTGGGGAGAAAATTCTTGCTTCGATCGAATGCGCTTGATCCCTACTGTATTGTGACTGGGGCAAAATTTGGTATTTTTGACTACAGTTACTCGGCGATCATGCTCTTTCTTCATGAAGAATTATGATCTTAACATTACTTAACCTTTTATCTAGCGATCGCTCTGATCCTAAATCCGGTTTAACAGGTATGGGGGAGAGCGGGTTTTTCAAGTGGGATTGGGAGTTAATCATGCTATTAAAAACCGATTCAGTATAACGGTGAAGTTAGGCAATTGGTACGACTTGGAGGCGTAACCCAAGTGATTGTAAGACCTTAAGAACTGTGGCAAACTCTGGATTGCCTTCGATTGACAAAGCTTTATAGAGACTTTCACGCCCCAACCCTGTTTCACGGGCAATATGTGTCATCCCTTTAGATCGAGCAATATCACCTAATGCTGCTACCACTAAGCTTGGATCGCCATCTTCAAGAGCTGCTTCAAGATATGCAGCTATATCTTCTTTTGTTTCGAGATGTTCTGCCGCATCCCAAGGATAGGTTTGGATAGTAGCCATGAAAATCTCCTATAAGTCTTGTGCTAAATTTAATGCTGTTTTGATGTCCCGTTCTTGAGTTTGCTTATCTCCTGCTGCCAAGAGGATGATCAAGGTCTCGCCTCGCTGAATGAAATACACCCGATAGCCTTGGCCATAATCGATCCGCAGTTCCGATACACCTTTTCCTACTGGTTTAACATCGCCTGGATTGCCCATAGACAGGCGACGAACACGAATGTCTATACGTGCTTTTGCTTGGCGATCCCGCAAATTGCTAAACCACTGAGAGTAGGTTTCGGTCTGGCGAATTTCAATCATGCCCTAAGTGTATCCTATGGGATACAGAAGGACAAGCAATAAAAATAAGGTGCGTTACATTTTATTCATTAACGCACCCTACAAGATCGGCGATCGCACTAATCAATGTGCATGGTGCGTTCCCCAAAAATCGATCGCTGGAGCGGTAGAAGTTGCATTAGGGAACGCACCCTACAGCGATAGCGTACTGCTACGCAGTGCCTTCGGCATCGCACTTCAAACTAACTTGCCCTTGCAGAATCACCGCAACTAAACTAAACTTAGTTTGTAGATTTGGTTTTTTAAGAGCATGGAAACTGTAAACATTCATCAGGCTAAAACAAACCTTTCTCGGCTATTGTCCCGTGTGGAACTCGGAGAGGAAATCGTTATTTCAAACCGAGGTATTCCAATTGCTAAACTTGTTCCATTTCGGACATCTTTAGATCGACGGTCTAGTTTAGGACAAGATCGAGGGATGTTTACCGTACCAGATGATTTTAATGCTCCTTTACCAGAAGATATTTTGGTAGCATTTGAGGGTGGTGCGGAGTGAGACTTTTACTGGATACACAATGCTGGCTGTGGTGGTTTGCCCAACCAGACAAGTTAAGTGAGAATGTAATTGAACAAATTGCCAACGAAAGCAATGAAGTGTGGTTTTCTGTTGCCAGTGTTTGGGAGATGGGAATTAAAGTCTCAATCGGTAAATTACCACTGCCAGAGCAAATAGATAATTATGTCTCTACTCGAATGACCCAACTAGGAGCTAGATCGTTAGAGATCAATGCTTCTCATGCTTTGCGGGCGGCTGCATTGCCTTTACATCATCGTGATCCTTTTGACCGAATGCTGATTGCACAAGCTCAGGTAGAAGATATGA
>NZ_JASJFG010001093.1:0-5907 GCF_030065375.1 Microcystis sp. M49636_WE2
CCGGGGGAAATTGAGCAAAAACGTTCACCTGTCCGGTTTGAATACGACTAAAGACTTCCTGGGGGATATATTGCCAGAGATAGAAACTACTTCCCCCTAAAATTAAAAAGGCCAGCAGGATAACAGGTATTCTGTAGTGGAGGATTTTAGCTAAAAAACGACCGTAGAGGATGGTTAAACCTTCTATACGTTGACTAAAGACTTTTAAGAGCCAAAACCGATGGATACCACTAGAAACCCGCATATTTAACAAACGACTGGCCAACATGGGAACAACGGTTAACGCACACAGCAGAGAAGCAGCCACAGCAAAACTGATAGTAAGGATAATCTCGTTAAACAGCAGGGAAATAAAACCACCCAGTAATAAAAATGGCAGGATAGAAACGAGATTAGTCGCAGTGGAGGCCACTAAAGCAGATTCTACCTCTTGGCTGCTATTCCGGGCAATTTCTAAAAAATCTCGCTTATTTTGGTTTTGATTAACTTTGAGGGCAATATTTTCCAGCATGACAATGGAATTATCCACCACGATGCCCACCCCTAGGGCCAATCCTCCCAAACTAAACACATTTATCGATAACCCGAATAACTTCATACAGATAATTGCGACGAGGGTAGAAAGAGGAATCGCTAGGGTAATGATAAAAGTCTGTCGTAGGGAACCGAGAAAGACGAATACAGTCAATCCTGCTAGAATTGTCCCCGCTAGTCCCGACGAAACCACGTTATTAACCGCGTTTTGGATAAATACAGACTCATCGGTAGTGGTGACGACTTGTATTCCCCCGGTCATTAACCCGGATTTTTTTAATTCTGTAATGCGTTTTTTGACCCCTTCTACCACAGCAATCGTGTTCGCATTCGGTTGTTTTTGGACGCTAACCCTGACGGCATTTTTTCCATTTAGGGTGACAAAAATTCTTTGTTCTTCTGTCCCATCGATAACTCTGGCCACATCCCGCAGATAGATTTTTTCTTCGGGATTATTACTATCGGTCAGCGCTAAATCTTGGATATCCGCTACGTTTTTAAATTTCCCCACCGCACGGGTTAAAGGTTCCCCGGTTTCTCCCTGTAGTCGGCCCCCAGAGATGTCCTGATTGCGTCTTTTTAGGGTGTCTAAAACCTGATTTAATCCCACTCCTAAAAATTGTAATCGCTGCAGGTCAATATTAACTTGAATTTCTTCTCTAACTCCCCCAATCACATCCACCACTGCCACTCCTTCCACAAACCCTAATTCTCTCCCTAATTCTTCATCGGCAAATAATCTTAAATCTTTTAGGGGTAGGGTATCAGAAACGAGAGCAAATTCATAGACGGGTAAACGAGAGGGTTCAAATTTATTTAAGCGCGGTTCCTCAATAATATCGGGTAAATTTTGTCGGACACGATTAAAACTTTCGGTAGCTTCGTTTAAAGCGACATTTAAATCTCCCCCCGGTTGAAAAAATAAATCTACTCGCATCCTTCCCTCGCGAGTTTCTGAATAAACTTGCACTACTCCCTCGGTGGCACTCATTCCTTCTTCTAGGGGTTTAGTTACTTCTTCGAGAATGACTTCCGGGGAAACTCCGGGTACATTCATCCTTAAACTAATGCGGGGATAAGTGATAGAAGGAAGCAAGTCCACTTCTAAACGATTTAGAAAAAAAAGACCGATGATGATAACTGCTATAGTTAACGTCAATACTCCTATGTGACGACGAATTGATAGACCGCTTAGGGAGATGTTTTCTGACATGATTACCTATGGGGGAGAGTGAGGAGTTAGGAGTCAGGAGTTAGGAGTCAGGAGTTAGGAGTTAGGAGTCAGGAGTCAGGAGATTATTTTTATCTATTCTTCCCACTTCATAATTCATAATTCATAATTCATAATTACCACTGATAACTGATTAATTGTGCATAACTCGACCGAAACTCCATAATTTTTGATAATAATGACGACTAACGCTATCCCTATCATCAGTAAGTAGATTTATAGCGATACCATTGTTACCTGTTTCTTTTCCTGAACTGTGGATATATTGATTATTCCCTAGATATAAAGCCACATGATTAACTCTTTTATCACCAAAAAAAATTAAATCTCCTGGGAGTAATTCCTCTCGGTTTATTTTTTGACAAAAAGCCTCCTGTTGATAGGAATCCCTCGGCAACCAAATGCCAAAGCTGGCAAAAGCGGCCTGGATTAATCCTGAACAATCGTAATTAGGTGCAAGGGTTCCACCCCAGAGATAATGATTGGTACGGTTCCTTGCTTCCTGAGTAAAAGTGATAATATCAGGAATATGTTTTTCTATGTCTGAACGAGTTAGAGGAATTTTTTGATAAGCTGTGGTGGCCACCGCAATTGCATCTAAATCTTCTCCGCATAACCAAGCTAAATAATTATCCTCCCTTAGCTGAATTTGTAGCCCTTTTTCGGTAATTTCTAGGGAAATAAATTTTAATTGTCTTCCCTGTTGTGCTTGGGTAGCTAACTCTTGACAACTGGGAGAATTGTAGAGATTTAAGTCTCTTTTACAGAGATATTCCTGGGTGGATGATGGGGGAATAGAGATAATTTTCATAAAAAATAGATCAGAATTATATTGACAGAAACAAATGCCCAACTAGCCAAAAGCGAAGGGATAAAAACAACGAGAATAACCTTAGTTCTGTCATCTTCAAGTTTCCACCTCTCTTAATTCTTGGCCACAGAGATAATCTATAACTGAACTGAATCCCTGAAAAATTATTAAACCTCTTGCCTAATTAACTTTTCACGGTTCAAGAACGGCAAAAATAAGGATTAAATGGCATAAAATCTGTGAATAGAGCATTTAATTGCTTATTATTCATTCTTAATTCTCCTGACTACTGACTACTGACTCCTAACCAACCAAGACAAATTTTGATTTTTACAACAGGTCTATTATAGCCAGTTTATTAACAATATGTTACAATAACCGGCGAGGGGGGAGTGACCGATATCTGGAACTTTTGGGCTAGAGATAGATTCTAGGGATCAACAGTCACCTCCTAAGTAAGCCTTTAATTCAGATGTTGAGGTTAGTCCATGGCCAATGTTTCCGGGCGGTTTGAAAAGCAAGAATACAGCCAAAACTCAGAAAATACCGTCACGGTGGTCAGTTCAGTCATGTCCGGTTTTAAAAAAGCATCTCCCCTGCAAAAGGGCTTATTTTGGGGAATAACCCTCAGTTTTACCGCCCTAGTTTCCGCTACTCTCGGGGCTGCCGTCGCTTTAATTAGTCCCTTACCCGCACCAATTGGGGCTATCTTCCAAAAAACGACTTTTCCCACCCAAACAGACATCCTTGAGGCCCAAGCTTGGAATAGCTTAATCAATCAGCAGCTTTCTCGTCCTGTTAATATTTTAGTTATGGGCATCGATCGAGTTTTAGATGCCAAAAACGGCGACGATGTATTTAAAGGTCGCAGCGATACCATGCTCCTAGTGCGCTTCGATCCTAGCGATAAAACCGTGAGAATGCTGTCTATCCCTCGCGATAGCCGCGTCAGAATCCCCGGCCACGGTTTCACTAAAATCAACGATGCCAACGTTCACGGCGGACCAACTCTAGCGGCGGAAGTGGTCAGTAATACTTTAGGGGATGTCACCGTTGATCGCTATGTGCGGGTGACTACCGATGCCTTTAAGGAATTAGTCGATTTAGTCGGGGGTGTAGAGGTTTATGTACCCGAACGAATGTATCATAAAGATGTCACCCAAAAATTAGAAATTGATTTACAAGAGGGTTGGCAAAATCTCAACGGCGACCAAGCCGAACAATTTGCCCGTTTTCGTAACCCGCAATACGGCGATATTGGTCGCGTACAAAGACAACAAATTTTATTAAAAGCACTCCAACAAAAGATTTTTAGTCCGACAATTCTCCCCAGTCTCCCGAAAGCAGTACAGGTTTTACAACAATATATCGATACGAATTTAAGCGTCGAGGAAATGCTGGCTATCGCTAATTTTGGCCGGGAAATTAAACAGGATGACTTGAGAATGATCCTACTCCCCGGCCGGTTTAATAGCCTCGAAGAATACGATGGTCGCAGTTATTGGATTTTGAACCGTCGCGAAATTAGAACCATTGTGGCTAATAATTTTACCGATAACTACGCGGGGGGAGAAACCTCCGTTTATAGTCTGCGGATTGCCATTCAAAATGCCACCCATACCAAAGGTTTAGCCCGTCGTACTCGTAATTATCTGGCCAAACGGGGCTATACAAATGTTTATATTAGCGATGACTCCTCCCAAAAGCTAGAAACCACCGCAATTATTGCACAAAAAGGTGATATTCAGTCCGCTAACCTCTTGAAAAATCAATTGGGAATCGGTAAAGTAGAATCATCCTCCACTGGTGCTTTAGACTCAGACCTAACCATTCGGGTGGGTGATGATGTAGCCCAGTTTCTCGACGCTCAACAGTAACAATGTTGAAAAATGTTTTCAGTCTGGTTTTAATTATTTTGCTGGCGATTCTTTGGCTACTTTTCGCGGCCCGTCCGGTGGCTTTAGCCCAAGATAAAACGATTAACTATAGTTTTGCCCAGCTGCAAGATCGGGATTTTTCCCATCAGGATTTGCGCGGAGGAGTTTTCGCAGCTGCCGCGATGCGGGGAGTTAACCTAGAAGGGGCCGATTTATCCTATAGCATTCTCACCGAGGCTGTCCTCTTAAAAGCTAACTTAAAAGGGGCCGATTTAACCGCCTCTTTGGTAGATAGAGTCACCCTCGATTTTGCCGATTTAACTAATACTATTTTTACCGATGCGATCGCTACTCGCAGCCGTTTTTATGACACAATTATTACCGGGGCCGATTTCACTAACGCGGTAATTGATGCCTATCAGGTCAAGTTAATGTGTGAACGGGCCGATGGGATTAATCCGGTCACGGGAGTGGCCACCAGAGATAGTTTAGGCTGTGATTAGCAATTCCGGGCAGATTCTGGCTGACGGCACAAAAATAGCCTACCCCCTACACTCCGGCTGTCTCGATCGAGACAGCCGGGATGTAGAATAAAAATACTGAGCGAGGCTAGAGAAAGGAGAGGGACTCTTGATAATCGTCATCGATAACTATGATAGTTTTACCTACAATTTAGTCCAGTATTTGGGAGAATTAGCCTCCGAGTTCCCGATCGCTGTGCCGATCGAGGTCTATCGTAATGATAAAATCGATCTGGCCATGATCGAACAAATGCGGCCGGATGGGATTGTCATTTCCCCCGGTCCCGGTCGTCCAGTCGATGCGGGCATATCTCTGGAATTAATCGCCAAATTTGGCCCCTATTTGCCAATTTTGGGGGTCTGTCTCGGTCATCAAAGTATCGGTCAGGTATTCGGAGGGGATGTGGTCCGGGCCCCGGTCTTGATGCACGGCAAAACTTCCCCAATCTATCACAACAATGAAGGGGTATTTCAAGGCTTAGAAAATCCCTTTACTGCCACCCGTTACCATAGTTTGGTGATCGAGCGCTCCACCATGCCGGATAATTTAGAGATCACGGCCTGGGTGGAAGATGGCACGGTCATGGGAGTCCGTCATCGGGATTACCCCCACATTCAAGGAGTACAATTTCATCCCGAAAGTATTTTAACCACTGCCGGCAAGGAACTTTTAAGAAACTTTCTGCGATCCCTCTAGTGTTTACTAATCGCCAACCCCTGAAATTAACCTTAACTTGATTAATTCTGCATCTATATTTATGAAAAGGCGAGATTTTATCTTATCGGCGGGGACAAGTTTCTTAACCGTGGCAGTAAGCTCAGTTTTAGCGGAAACTAAACCGAAACCCACTAACCCCACTTCCCCCCAAAAACCCGATAATTCCCTCTTAGTTCAATGGTTGGGTCATAGTTGCTTTTTATTCACCGGAGGAG
>NZ_JASJFG010000023.1:0-1107 GCF_030065375.1 Microcystis sp. M49636_WE2
AACAGCCAGATGTCCATATTTAAGCGTTCATCGGGACTGGGAATATAGCCATAGACTTGGGGAATGTGGAGATGGAAGGGTAACAATTTTAGGTAGAGGGAAATCCAGCTAGGAGGTTCGTCCGGCGCTTGGGGTGCTTGAGCGGGTTTAGTATCAAGAACAATTTGTGGTTGTTTGACCAAATAACGATCATCAATTAGCTCGCCAACACGATAATAGCTTCTCACCCAATCACCGATCATCCATAAATAGCGCTTAACTAAAGGAGTGCCGCATTTTTCACAGAATCTATTAGTGAGAGCGTTCGGGGATAGACAGGTTAGGTTTTGACATTGGAGGGTTGTCACGGAATCCATGAAAACTGCTGACTCCTAAAGCGCGGTTAGTAATCGGTTAATAAAATAGCGTGTTTTTACCCACGATGACTGCCAGTATATTGCAGTGTTTCCCAAATTTTACCCTTTGTCGCTCGATCAGGAATAATTAATGCTGACAGTGCCATCTCTAGGGGTATGTCTGGGGTGTGGGGTGTGGGGAGTGGGGTGTGGGAATTATAAATTATAAATTATAAATTATGAATTATGAATTGGGGAAGTGGGGTGTGGGGTGTGGGGTGTGGGAATTATAAATTATAAATTATGAATTATGAATTGGGGAAGTGGGGGAGTGGGGGAGTGGGGAGAGTAAAGCTGCCTCCTGTCTCCTGACTCCTATCTCCTGACTGATAACAGTTTCTAAATATTTTTCAACATCAGCAAAGAGCGAGTTTGAAAGCCGAGATTTTGGTAGAGAGTGAGAGCATTGTCGTTATTGATGAAGACTTGTAAACCGATGCGGGTTTGTCCGCGACTTTTTGCCCAATCCTTAGCTCGATCGATTAGTGCGCTGGCGATACCTTGGCGACGATGCTGGGGATCGACGTAAATTAGAAAAATATGACCATAGCGATCGCCTGTCACCTGATCGACGGCGCTCCCCATCCAGAGACAAGCGATCGCCGTTTGTTGTCCTTCGACGATCCACAGGGGAGTATCGAGGCAAAAAAACTGTCTGACTGTATCAGCTAGATGGGAGAGGTTTTTTTGTTCGGGAAAAAATTCTTGATAG
>NZ_JASJFG010000357.1:0-1594 GCF_030065375.1 Microcystis sp. M49636_WE2
AGGCGGCGATTGCTCTTGCTTGGCGATCGAGTTCACTGTAGGTTAAAGGTGGGGTTTCTTTTTTACCATCGATAAGAAAAGTGTAGGCATGGCCCTCTGGTTGTGCCGTGGCGCGGTAACGTAAGAGTTCTACTAGGGTTGTGGGTTGAATTAGGGTTTCAGTCATCGTTGTTATCGGGCTTATTGGCGCTATTGTATAGAAGTTTTAACATATTTGCCCATGGCGCTAGGATAAAGTGCCGAAGGCGATCGGTCAAGGTGTAGGATTAAGTAGCTGGTTATAATTAAATTAAAAATGGATTTTAGGTTCGATCCCCCCTGCCCCCCTTGATAAGGTAGGGTTGATTCATGAATCAACCCTACCCTTGATAAGGGGGGTGTCTGATAATTTTTAACGCCTACCTACTTAAGTTATTGGTTAAAATCCCCCCGCCTTATCTCTGCAATTGTGAGAAAAAGCTATAATTAATCAATCCTAAAATACCTGGAAAAAGTCATGACAGCCCTAGACATGATCCCAGAAGTTACCTGTCCCCCCACAGATTTATGGAGTGATGAACCACCCGTGGAAAGTGATCTAAACCTGCAACAGATCATCATTCTCCTTAGTTGTCTAGAATTATTATGGCGCGAGAGGAGTGATTACTACGCTTCGGGAAATCTAACCATCTAATACAACGAGGAACAACTAAAAAAGCGCGATTTCTGGGGTCCTGATTTTTTTGTGGTTTTAGATACCGAAAAGCGTCCCCGCAAAAGTTGGGTGGTTTGGAGAGAACAGGGTAAATATCCCGATGTAATTGTCGAGATTCTCTCCGATTCTACGGCCAATATTGACCGCAATAACAAGAAAATTCTCTATCAGAATACCTTTCGCACTCCTAATTATTTTTGGTTCGATCCTAATAGTTTAGAATTGCAGGGATTTAGACTAATTGAGGGACAATATCAAGCCATTTCTCCCAATGACCAAGGTTATTTATGGAGTGAACAGTTAGGATTATATTTAGGTATATTTGACCGTAAACTGCGTTATTTTACCGCCAATGGTCAATTAGTCCCCACTCCTCAAGAAGCTGAGTTACAGCAACGACAGGCAAAAGAACAGGCTATTTTAGAAAAAGAGCAGGCTCTTTTAGAGAAAGAAAGGGAACGTCAGGCTAAGGAAAAATTAGCCCAAAAATTGCGAGAATTAGGCATCGATCCCGATACAATTTAGGGGAAATATTATTTTCTAGTAGCTATGGTGACAGCAGCGCCCCTAGTGGGTGTAATTATGGGCAGTGATTCCGACTTACCCACCATGAAAGAAGCGATCGCAGTTTTAGAGGTTTTTCAGATTAGCCACGAAGTCGCCATCGTCTCAGCCCATCGTACCCCCGAAAAAATGTTTGAATACGGCAAAAACGCTCATTTAAGGGGAATAAAAGTGATTATCGCTGGAGCCGGCGGCGCTGCCCATTTACCCGGGATGGTGGCATCTTTAACCCCCTTACCCGTGATTGGAGTTCCCGTAGTCACGCGCACTTTACAAGGGTTAGACTCTCTCTATTCAATTGTACAGATGCCCGCAGGCATTCCCGTGGCCACGGTG
>NZ_JASJFG010000312.1:0-4119 GCF_030065375.1 Microcystis sp. M49636_WE2
AAGGATTAGAAGATTTCGAGTTAAAAGCTAATGATCCTGAACAAAGAATGTTTATTTCTGGGGTTAATTGGCAACAGTACGAAACCCTCTTAAAACATTTAGAAGATAGTTCCAGTTATCGCATTACTTACTTAGATGGAATGGTAGAAATTATGGCTCCTAGTCGTCGTCACGAAGTTAGCAAAAAAAATATCGGTAGATTGGTAGAAGTTTATTTAGAATATGCTGAAATTGATTTCTGGGGATTAGGTTCCACCACTTTGCGAAAACAGGAAAAAGAAGCGGGAAAAGAACCAGATGAATGTTTTTGTTTATTTACAGAAAAAGAGTTTCCTGATTTGGCGATTGAAATCATCTTAACCAGTGGCAGCCTGAAAGTTTTAGAAGTTTATAAAAGATTGGGAACTCAAGAGGTTTGGTTTTGGCAAGATAATCAGTTAAAAATCTATTCTTTGCAAGAGAATGGCGAATATATTTTAATCCCTAAAAGTGCTTTATTACCAGATTTAAATTTAGAATTATTAGCCGAATATGTTAACCATCCTAATCCCCGTCTTGCCGTCAAAGAATTTCGCTCGCGTTTAACAGAAAATTCCCAGTTATAATAACTATTATTTTTCCATGAATTCTCAAGTAAAATTTAACCTATCTATCCTAGGGATATTTTTATTTTCTCTAGGAATAAGATTCTGGAATCTCAGTCAATTTAATACACTTGTTTTCGATGAAGTTTATTATGCTAAATACGGCAATGAATATCTAATCGGTAAAGATTTTTTCCAGTCTCATCCACCGTTAAGTCAATATTTAATTGCTATTAGTATCTGGATTGGTTCCCATTTTCCTGCCGATCCTGAAACCATTAATAATTTAACAGGTTCCCTGCGCTCAACTTTTAGTTATCGCTGGTTAAATGCTTTGACTGGTTCTTTTATTCCCCTAATTATTGGGGGAATTGCTTATCAATTAACCCAGAGAAAAACTGTATTTTTAATCACAACTTTTCTCGCTAGTTTAGACGGATTATTTCTGGTGGAATCCCGCTATGCTCTCAATAATATTTACTTAATTTTATTCGGTTTGTCTGGACAATTATTTTTTTTATTAGCACTCCAGAAAAATCAGAAACTCAATTGGCTATTATTATCAGGAGTTTCTTTCGGTTTAGCGGCAAATATTAAATGGAATGGCTTAGGATTTTTACTGGGAATATTTATTTTTATCGGTATTGCTTGGTTAATAAAATTATTGAATCAAGAGCAGTCAAAAGATAATCTTTGGACAAAGGCAACTAACCTGAGATTAGAGGACATTTTTATCGCCTTAATTGTCTTTCCCCTAGTTACCTATAGTTTGCTGTGGATACCGCATCTTCTCGTCAACCATCAATATAATTTTTGGCAAGTACATCAGGAAATTTGGTCATTTCATCAGAGAATAAAAGGTAATCAATCTGATGTCCATCCCTATTGTTCTCCCTGGTATAGTTGGTTAGTAATGGGGCGACCTGTGGCTTATTATTTTGAGAGATTAGGTGATAAAATTTATGATGTTCACGCTATGGGAAATCCGTTTTTATGGTGGTTTTCTACGGGAGCGATTCTAGTGGTTTTTAGTCGATTATTTAACCGAAAAGAGCGGGTAATTTCCGCCTATCTTATCTGTAACTATATTGCCAATCTGCTGCCCTGGTTAAAAATTAGTCGCTGTACCTTTCTCTATCATTATATGGCTGCCTATAGCTTCACTTGGATTGCTCTAGCTTGGCTCTTAGCCGATGGGTTAGAAAGTTCCAGTCCTATTTATAAAAATGGCTCGCGCTCGCTGATAATTTTGATAATTTTTGCTTTTATCCATTGGCTACCAATTTATTTAGGCATTCCCCTGTCAGTGCGGGATTATTATCTGAGAATGATTTTTCCCAATTGGATTTAGGATGAAATTAGCGGCAAAAACTGATACAATAAAATCATGATAAAAAGCGATCGCAAGAGTTATGGGTAAACAAAGAATCTTATCTGGTGTGCAACCAACCGGCAATTTACATTTAGGCAATTATCTCGGTGCGATCCGCAATTGGGTGGAGGGACAAAAAGACTACGATAATTTCTTTTGTGTGGTCGATTTACACGCGATCACCGTTCCCCATAATCCTGCCACTCTTGCGGAGGATACTTTAGCAATTGCCGCTTTATATTTAGCCTGCGGAATTGATTTAGAATATGCGACTATCTTTGTCCAATCCCACGTTAAGGCCCATACGGAATTAACTTGGTTATTGAATTGTATCACCCCTTTAAATTGGTTAACCGATATGATTCAATTTAAGGAAAAAGCGATTAAACAGGGGGAAAATGTTGGCACAGGTTTACTCGATTATCCCGTACTGATGGCCGCCGATATCCTACTCTACGATGCCGATAAAGTACCCGTGGGAGAAGATCAAAAACAACATTTAGAATTAACCCGCGATATAGCCGTTAGAATTAATCATCTTTTTGGACAACCGAAACAACCAATTTTAAAACTTCCTGATCCGATGATCCGCAAGGAAGGAGCGCGGGTGATGAGCTTAACCGATGGCCGGAATAAAATGTCTAAATCCGATCCTTCCGAGATGAGTCGGATTAATATTCTCGATAGTCCCGATGTCATTGCCAAGAAAATTAAACGCTGTAAAACCGATCTAGTTAAGGGTTTAAGTTTCGATGATCCGGAGCGTCCCGAATGCCATAATTTACTAACTCTCTATAGCATTTTATCGGGAAAAAGTCAAGAGGTGGTCGCATCAGAATGTGCCGATTTAGGTTGGGGACAATTTAAACCGATGTTAACAGAAGTTACCATAGAATCTCTGAAACCTATTCAGGAAAAATACGCCCAAATTAGAGAGGATAAAGATTATTTAGCCACGGTTTTACGACAAGGTCGTCTCAAAGCAGAAGCGGTGGCCAATCAAACTCTCGATCGAGTCAAAAATGCCATGGGTTATTTACCACCATTTTAGGGATAATTTTCGGGTGCATCTGATAATTATCAATCTACTCAGTTGAGATTTTTCAAGGAAAACTCGCTGCTTTATCAGTCAATCTTTAACTCTTGGTGGGGTTTTACCCCCCCCATCCAGGGTAAGGGAAGGAGAATGATTACAAAAGTTATTAAATTAAGCACAACTCCAGTGATATTTTGGTAAAATAAGGGCATAATTGAAACTATCAAAATACTTACCTGTCCTTTGAAATTATGGTTGTAGAGTCCCAGGGGAAACAAAAAAAACTATCGTCTAGGGAAGATGAGTCTCGTCCAATTGCCAGCAAGGAACAAAACTCTTATCTAGCAGAGGGAATTGTTGATCATCAATCAACTCAGATTGCTCCTTCCTCCTTACTACAGCCATTTTCTCCAGAGTTAGAAAAAGATAGAGCCAACAAATTTAATTTTCTTAAAGAAATTCTGGTTAGTCATCTTGGTCAACCTTTTTACTCGGACAATGGCTTTATTCTTTATCAAGGAGATGCCACAAACTTTTTGTCTAAACTATCTCATAGTGACATAAAAATTGACCTCACTGTTACATCACCACCTTATAATATTGGCAAAGAATATGAACGAGTTCTTTCAATCAATGACTATGTTGATTGGTGTGCTAATTGGCTGCGGCAAATTTATCAGATTACTCAAGATAACGGTGCTTTGTGGCTAAATGTTGGTTATTTAGAAGTGCCAGAAAAGGGATTATGTGTTCCGATTCCCTATCTTCTTTGGGATAAGTCTCCCTTTTATCTTTTACAAGAAATTGTCTGGAAATATGGGGCTGGTGTTTCTACAAAAAATCGTCTTAGTCCTCGCAATGAAAAATGGCTTTTTTATCTCAAAAATTGCCAAGAATATACTTTTAACTTAGATAATATTCGTGACCCTAACGTTAAGTATCCCAATCAAAAGAAAAATGGTAAATATCGTTGTAATCCCCTCGGTAAAAATCCTTCTGATGTGTGGGAAGTTCCTAAAGTCACTACAGGAGAAAAGCGCAGTTCTAAGGAAAGAACCGGACATCCCGCACAATTTCCTTTAGCAATTGTCGAGAGAATTATACAAGCTTCATCTAATCCGGTAGAA
>NZ_JASJFG010000137.1:0-16500 GCF_030065375.1 Microcystis sp. M49636_WE2
AGATCTAGCTTTACTGAAAAAAGCTTTTCGGATTATCTATCGTTCTAATATAAATCTTCAGGAGGCTTTAGAACAAGTTTCTCTCTTAACCGATAACCCCCATGTTCAACATCTCTGTCAATTTTTACAATCCTCTACCACGGGAGAAAAACGCCGCGGTTTAATTCCGGGAAAATAATTTTTTTATTGAGGAACAGGGAGTGGGGAGTGGGAATTATGAATGATGAATTATGAATTATGAATTGGGGAGCGGGAAGAAAAAGCGTTCGACAAAAGCTCACCCCGAAGTCTGTCTTCTCAATCCTGACTCCTATCTCCAGCAATCCTGTCTCCTGAATTCTTTTATTATCAAATAATTATCCAAATGCGTATATTTATTAGTACGGGTGAGGTATCGGGTGATTTACAGGCAGCGATGCTGATTGAATCCCTTTTTAAACTAGCTAAAATTCAGGAAATTGAGTTAGAAATTTTTGCTCTAGGTGGCGATCGCATGGAGTTAGCCGGAGCGAAAATGTTGGGTAAAACCACTCGACTGGCTGCCATGGGATTAATTGAATCTATCCCCTTTATTTTGCCAACTTTACAACTACAAAAACGAGCAAAAGAGTTTTTTAGAGATAATCCCCCTGATATCATTATTTTAATTGATTATGTGGGGGCAAATGTGGCGATCGGTCAATCGGCTAAAAAAATTATTCCCGATGTCCCAATAATTTATTATATTGCCCCGCAGGTGTGGATTTGGTCAGAAGAAAATATTCCCTCAGCTAAACTAAGGGCCACAGCAGAAAAGTTATTTAATACGGAAAAATTAATCGCCGTCACCGATAAATTATTGGCAATTTTTCCCGCTGAAGCTCGTTTTTTTGAAACAAAAGGTTTACCAGTAACTTGGGTGGGACATCCTTTAGTTGATCGTATGGCAAATGCTCCCAATCGCCAAGAAATGCGGCAAAAATGGGCAATAAAACCCCAAGAAACGGTGATCGCTTTGTTACCCGCTTCCCGTCAACAGGAGTTTAAATATCTCGTGCCGACGGTGTGCGCTGCTGCTAAAAAATTACAGGAAAAAATTCCCGATATTAAGTTTTTAATTCCCGTTCCCTTAGCTTTATACGAACCAAAAATGCGAGAATTAGTGGCGGAATACGGATTAAATGCGGTGATTATGGAACGAGATCAGACTTTAGAAGCGATTGCCGCAGCCGATCTGGCTGTGGCTAAGTCTGGTACAGTTAATCTCGAAATTGCTTTGTTAAATGTGCCGCAGGTGGTGGTTTACCGTTTAAGTGCAGTTACTGCTTGGATTGCCCGCAATATTATGAAGTTTTCTGTACCATTTGTCTCACCGGTAAATTTAGTTTTAATGCGAGAAATTGTTCCCGAATTATTACAAGAGGAAGCTAACCCAGAGAGAATTATGCAGGAATGTCTAGATTTATTATTAAATCAGCAACGTCGGCAAAAAATGTTAGATGAATACGCAGAAACCAAGGCCGGTTTAGGAACAGTAGGCAGTTGTGAGCGAGTGGCACAAGAGGTATTTAAAATAGGCCTTTGTTAGGGTTAGGAGCCGGTCGTCAGGAGACAGGATTCAGGACACAGGAGACAGCTTTTTTCTCCCCGCTCCCCAATTCATAATTCATAATTCATAATTCCTACACCCTACACCCCACGGCTGCATCCAACATTTGCAGAAATATCGACAATCAGCAATTATCAGTAACTCTGAAATTGGTACAAAAATATGAACAATCGCGTGTAAGCATCCCACCGAAAAGCTAATGCGCGGGGGGTTTGGGGGCGGCGCCACGCCCCCAACGGGGGGTTTGGGGGGTAGAACCCCCCAAAAGCTTGGATTGAGTGATAAAACTGAAAGTAACACACCCAATTTTAGGAGAAAGTTTCCCTTGAAAAATCCCAAATTAGTAGATTTACAAAAATGAGATGCACCCCACCCTACACCCAGGAAAAGCTTTTTGCCGCAAACCCTACTTATAAGCGTCCATACCCTCACAGGAACAAACCAGATTTCTGTCCCCGTAGGCATTATCAACCCGTCCCACTACCGGCCAGAATTTATAATCTTTTAGCCAAGAAAGCGGGTAGGCTGCCTGTTGACGGGAATAGGGACGACTCCAATCATCGACAGTTAAAACTGCGGCTGTGTGGGGGGCATTTTTCAAAGGATTATCGTGGGGATCCATGCTACCATTAGCGATCGCTTGTACCTCTTGATAGATAGTTAACAAAGCTTCACAAAAACGGTCTAATTCTCCCAAAGATTCGCTTTCCGTGGGTTCCACCATCATTGTACCCGCCACGGGCCAAGAAACCGTCGGCGCGTGGAAACCGAAATCCATCAAGCGTTTTGCCACATCTTCCACCTCGATGCCGGCCTGTTTTTTCAGGGGACGTAAATCAATCACGCACTCGTGGGCAACCGTTCCCGCGCTACCCTTAAATAACACCGGATAGGCCGACTCCAGACGAAAAGCCATATAATTAGCGTTCAAAATTGCCACTTCTGTCGCTTTTTTCAAGCCAGCTGCCCCCATCATAGCGATATACATCCAAGAAATCACCAAAATGCTGGCACTACCCCAAGGCGCGGCCGAAATAGCCCCAATCGAGTCCTGATGCTTACCGTTAGCGGTTTCTGGGGATAATTTCGCCAAAACCAGGGAAATATCGGGCAGAAAAGGCACTAAATGGGATTTTACTCCGATTGGTCCCATACCCGGTCCCCCCCCACCGTGGGGAATACAGAAAGTTTTATGGAGATTCAAGTGACAGACATCAGCGCCAAAATCCGCCGGACGACATAAACCCACCTGAGCATTCATATTGGCGCCATCCATATAGACTTGACCACCGTATTGATGAATCAAGGCGCAAATTTCGCTAATTCCCTCTTCAAAAACGCCGTGAGTGGAAGGATACGTTACCATCAAAGCCGCTAGATTATCCTGATGCTTCTCGGCCTTAGTTTTCAGGTCATCAATATCAATATTGCCCCGAGAATCGCAATTAACCGCCACTACTTTCATACCACACATAACGGCGCTGGCAGGATTAGTCCCGTGAGCGGACTCAGGAATTAAGCAAATCTGACGATGACCTTGACCGCGACTTTCATGGTAGGCTCGGATCACCTGTAAACCGGCATACTCTCCCTGAGAACCGGCGTTCGGTTGTAGAGAAATGCCGTCAAACCCGGTAATTTCCCCTAACCAAGTCTCTAACTGTTGAAAGAGAAGTTGATAGCCTTCTGCTTGGTCAATCGGGGCAAAAGGGTGTAATTTGCCGAATTCTGCCCAAGTTACTGGAATCATCTCCGCTACGGCATTGAGTTTCATCGTACAGGAACCGAGGGGAATCATGGAAGTATTTAAGGCTAGATCCTTTGTTTCCAGACGGTGCAGATATCTGAGTAATTCCGTTTCCGAGTGGTAACGATTGAACACCGGCTCGGTAAGATAGGCACTGGTACGGGTTAGATTAGCGGGTAATTCTAGACTAATTTTCTCGACTAATTCCGCCGTGGTAAAGGGTAATTCCTCGGTGGGGGCAAAAATTTGCCATAAATCCCACACATCCCTGAGACTGCTGGTTTCATCGACACTAATCCCTAAATTATTGTCATCAAAATAACGCAGATTAATCTTATGGGTTTTTGCCTTGGCAAGGATGTCCTTAACTCCCGTGGATACCGTAACTTTGAGCGTATCGAAGCGCGGTTCTTTCCCCACCTGATAACCCAACTGTTTTAAACCAGTTGCCAATAAAGCGGTTAATTTCTGCACTCTTTGGGCGATTTTCTTGATTCCTTCCGGTCCGTGATACACCGCGTACATGGAAGCAATCACCGCTAGTAACACCTGTGCGGTACAAATATTACTGGTGGCTTTATCCCGGCGGATATGTTGTTCCCTGGTTTGCAAAGCTAAACGCAGTGCGGGTTTACCCTGACTATCCTTCGATACCCCGACAATGCGCCCCGGAATACTGCGTTTATAGGCATCTTTGGTGGCAAAATAGGCGGCATGGGGACCCCCATAACCCAAGGGAACCCCAAAGCGTTGACTGCTACCCACGGCAATATCAGCCCCCAATTCGCCGGGGGGAGTCAACAGGGCTAAACTGAGAATATCGGCGGCAACGGTGACTAACGCGCCATTTTCCTGCGCTTTGGCGATAAATTCCCGATAATCATAAATTACGCCATCGGTGGCTGGATATTGTAATAATGCGCCAAAAATCGGCGTTTTAAAGTCAAAGAGACGATGATCATCGATAATAATGTCAATACCTAAAGGAATCGCTCTGGTTTTAACAACTTCAATCGTTTGGGGATGGCAACTACTGGAGATAAAGAAAGCATTGGCTTTAGTTTTACACAGTCCATAACTCATACTCATCGCTTCCGCAGCTGCTGTTCCTTCATCGAGGAGAGAAGCGTTAGCAATTTCCAGACCGGTTAAGCTAGTGATGAGAGTTTGGAAGTTTAAGAGAGCTTCTAAGCGTCCCTGGGCGATTTCCGCTTGATAGGGAGTATAGGCGGTGTACCAACCCGGATTTTCTAAGATGTTGCGGAGAATTACCGGCGGGGTGATACAGTCATGGTAGCCCATGCCAATAAAGGAGCGAAATACCTGATTTTTTGAGGCAATAGCTTTTAATTGGGCAAGAGCGGCGTATTCACTCAAGGCAGGTGGTAGATTAAGGTTTTTTTGTAAACGAATTGCTGCGGGGACTGTTTGAGCGATTAACTCCTCCACGGTGGCAACACCCAAAACCGCCAGCATTTTCTCGATTTCCGTCTCCGTCGGTCCAATATGACGGTTAACAAAGCTATCGGTACAGTCTAGCAGGTCTTGCAGGTCAGCAGGAGCGAATTCCTCGGTTTTCTCGGCCGTAATTGACCCATTTAGCATATTAATCTCGGTTTCAACAATTACAAAAGTGCTGCGTTTCATCGCTAGGGGTGATTTTAACGCAACTTGTAAAATTTTTGTAATATTTGAAGCCAGCAAGTTAAAGCCTAAGCTAATTTGCTATCGACCTATGGACAAAATTAACTTCATACTAAATCCGGTTATTAAAAACTGATTATCTATTGCTCCTTTTGCCTATTGCCTTTTGCCTGTCCTCATAAGTAGCCTATACTCAACGGATTTAGTATCACTACTGCCTTGTCACCAAAAACCAACCGGAATCCGTGGCTCCGAGCGCCTTTAATCCTTCTAAATCAGTAGCTTCTTTGGTTTGACGATCGATAATTAGGTAGGGTTGCTTGTGACTTTGCCAATGATTGATTAATTCTTCAGTAGCAAGGGGAAAAACCCGACGACCACTATAAAAATTTAATGAGGGGCGCTCGTAGGCAAAAGCAATATAAACAGGGTGATCAGCCGGCACATATTTCTGTACTAAAATCGCCACAGGTTTGACGGGGAAATTCTCATTTAATTCCCAGATCCACAGGGGAGAATTGACAAAAATAAACAAAGAAACCAACATTCCCCAGAGTAAAACCAGGCTGAATTGTTCCGAGTGCCGAGCTAACAAAATCGCCGTTGTCACCATGGTCAGGGAAAGTGACAATAAGGTTAAAAGAATTAAGGGATGGAGAGGTTCAATAGCGGCAAAATTACCAGGGAAATAGGCTATTAAAGCTAATAAACCCGCCACAACGCCGATCATACCCAGAATAATTGACCAGATTGGATTATAGGGGCGATCGATGGGAAGATTACCCAGCTGCGCCAAGGCATAACCGGCCGCTAAAGCTAAGGCCGGATAGATCGGCAGAATATACCAAGGCAACTTGGTGGCCATTACCGAAACCACCAACAGATAAACACCCGTCCAAACTAACAGTAACTTCCCCCAACTGTAGAGATGTTCCTGACGAGCTAAACGTAAACCCCAAACCGAGAAAATTAACCACGGCCAACTATATTTAATAATTTCCAGCAGATAATACCAAAACGGTTCGCGATGATCGTCCAGATCGTCACTAACTCGCTTTAACTGTTGAACAAAAAGGGAATCGAGAAACTCCCGCTCGTAGTGCCAAAATTGGGTGCTATACCAAGCAAAAGCGGGAGTTGCTCCCAATAACCAACCCGACCAAAAATAGGCAGACGTTAATAACCGGGGGGTATCCCAGAGCAGAAAAATAAAGCCGATACCCGCCAATAATAGCCCCATAATACCCTTAGTCAGACAAAGGAGGGCAAATCCCAACCCCGCCCCCACAGACCAGCGTAAATCGCGTCGTGAGCGCAGTAAACCAACAAACATCAGCATTTCAAAACACAATACCGCTCCATCCAACATGGCTAAACGGCCATGGCGCACCACCGGCAAAAGAGTTAAATAGATCAAGGCCGACAGTAAAGCTGGCAAACGAGCGGGAAAAATTTCTCGACCGAGAAGGTAGAGGAGCGGCACCGATAAAGCTGTAAAAAAAGCGGGAATTAGTCTAGTATTGGCCTCATTAATGCCCCCGAAATGGTAGGTTAGACCAATTAAACTATGAATCAACGGCGGTTTATTCAGGTAGGGATCACCCCAAAAACTGGGAAATAACCAGCGCAATTGTTCCAGTGGGGTTTGGCTAATTTCCTTGGCCACCTGAGCGATGGTCGCTTCATCCCAATCCCGCAAGGGTAAATTACCTAATCCCACTAGATAGATAATTAAGGCCGCTATTAATAATCCCAGTAAACACAGAAATTCTTTAAAATTTTCTCTCTGACGCAATTTATAACTAGAATATCCCCAAGTAAATTTTTGACGGTTCATAAGCTAGGGCAGTAAACAGTTAACTGATTATGTATTGGTATAATGGCGAATTAATCGAGAATGAGCGAATCAGTCTGGGTATTGATGATATTGGGCTGCTTTATGGAGCCACACTCTTTACTACCCTGCGTATCTATCAACAAAGCTTAGATCATCCCCTAACCCATTGGCAAGAGCATCTCGAACGTTTGCACTCTAGTTTACAAGTTTTCCGCTGGTCCACTCCCGATTGGCGGCGAATTCGCCAAGGAGCCGAAGAATTATCCCTATTCTATCCTGTTCTGAGAGTTACAATTTTTCCCGATGGTAGGGAGTGGATTAAAGGCAGATTTCTCCCGGAAGATTTAAACATTAGACAAGAGCGGGGAATTATTGGGTGGGTAACAGATAATCCCGCTTGGCAACGCGTTTTAGGAGAACATAAAACTGGTAATTATTTAACCCCTTGGTTAGCGTCACAAACGGCTCAAAAAAAAGGAGCAAAAGAAGCGATATTAGTTGATCGAGTCGGGAATTGGTTAGAAACTAGCACCGGCAATTTATGGGGATGGAAAGATAATTGCTGGTACAGTCCCCTGCTGACTGCTGATATTTTACCCGGGATCGGGCGCTCGGCTTTGATCGGCTGGTTAAAAAAACAAAATATTTCCCTGCAAGAAAATCTCTGGACTCCCGAATTTGTCGGGACTTTACAAGGGATTGCCTATAGTAATTCCCTGGTAGAAATTATCCCTTTTAATTCTATTCTTGGCTGGGATATAGAGATAAATACAGCTATTTATAGAGAAATTTTACCAGATTTACAGCAATATTTTTCCAGTCAATTATAGAATAAATAGGGTTTGCTGAATAAATCTAAAAACCTTATCCAACAAGGTTTTTAGACTTTTTTTCCCTCAAAAAGTGCCGACCATGGGAGTGATTGGGGGGAAAATTCAGGGACTTTTTCCCTGAAAATTAGGTAATTTACCACCTGAAAATGGGTAAAACCCTACACCCTACACCCCACACCCCACACCCTACCCCCACGAAAAACTTTTTGCCGCAAACCCTAAATAAGGGTGTGTTACTAGAGGCTAACACACCTAAAATCTGGAAATAATACCGCTCAAGCTTTAAAATTCTCGCTCGGAATTAGCCTCACTATCGCGCTTAGAACCGAGTAAATCTAATTGATCGACGAGAATCACTGGTTTAGAGCGAGCTAATCCCGTGTTTTTATCATTCCAGGTATCCATTTTTAAAGAACCCTTAATCCCGATTAAACCGCCTTTTTTCACATAATTAGCGGCCACCTCCGCCGTTTTGCCCCAAATTTCCAGATCGAACCAATCCGGCTGATCGCTATTTTTCGAGCGACGATTAACCGCTAAAGTTAAAGTACATAAAACCTTACCCGACTCGAAATACTTGGTTTCCGGATCTCTCCCCGCTCGTCCCACCAAATGAACCAGATTTAAACTCATGGTCTTAAATCCTCAATTTAGTACAATAGTATGTTTATTTTAGCCCGAAACCTTGAACTTGACCGGTGGGCAGCCAGAAAATTAGGCCAAAGACCTGGGTAAATCTGGAGAGAAAGAAGCGATAATTAACTAGACTTGAGAAACAAAACCTAATAAAATCCAAGTCGATTCGATCGAAAGTCTAGCTATAGCAACGTTTTATTGATCAGAACAGGAGTGAAAACAAGTGGTGGGTTTTTTTAGAGGACTAGGCTTATCAAGGGACATAGGTATAGACTTGGGTACAGCAAACACCCTCGTCTATGTATCAGGGAAAGGCATCGTTTTAGAGGAACCATCGGTAGTGGCGATCGATCAAGATCGTAACCCGGTCGCCGTCGGGGAGGAGGCCAAAAAAATGCTCGGTCGCACTCCGGGCCATGTCACCGCTCTGCGACCCCTGCGCGATGGGGTAATCGCCGATTTTTACAGTTGCGAGATCATGTTAGCGGAATTTATCAAACGAGCGCTCGATGGCACGATTGGCAATCCCCGCATGGTAATCGGTGTTCCCAGTGGCATTACCGGCGTAGAAAGACGTGCGGTGGTGGATGCGGCCAAAAATGCCGGCTCGCGAGAAGTGGGGTTAATTGATGAACCCGTTGCCGCGGCCTTGGGTGCCGGTTTACCCGTCTCGGAAGCGACGGGAAATATGATCATCGATATCGGTGGCGGCACCACGGAAGTGGCCATTCTCAGTCTTGATGGGACTGTGATCAGCGAATCGGTGCGCGTCGCTGGGGATGAACTGACGGACTCAATTATCGCCTATCTAAAAAAAGTCCATAACCTGATTATTGGGGAACGTACGGCCGAAGATATTAAAATTCGCCTTGGTTCGGCTTATCCCTCCCCCGGAGATGAATTTCCTCCTCTGGAAGTGCGGGGATTGCATCTCATGTCCGGTTTACCCCGCACCGTGACGATCAAAGCGGAAGAAGTGCGGGAAAGTATGGATGAACCACTTTCCGTGATCGTTGATGCGATCAAACGTACCCTAGAAAAAACTCCCCCCGAATTAGCGGCCGATATTATCGATCGCGGCATTATGTTAGCGGGAGGGGGTGCTTTATTACGGGGACTCGATCTCCTAGTCAGTCACGAAACCGGTATCGTTACCCATGTCGCTGAAGATCCCCTGCGCTGTGTTGTCAAAGGCACGGGAGAAGTGTTAAAAAATCAGAAACTCTTTGAGCGGATCGTGAATGAAACAACTCGCAATGTCTAAAGGTCACTAGGATCGGTTAGCCGTTAGCTATCAACAGCGGAAAAATACACGGATTCTCACTCTACACAGCCAAGAGGTTTAAAATCGCTCATGTATTCAGCACGACGAAAATGGACACAGCAGGGATGGCGGCTTTTTCTGCTCGCTGCCGCTTTGGGGGGAGCTTGGTACATTCGCACTTATCAAAGTGGGGCGATTTTAGAATTGTATGGTTTATTAACCCGCCCTTTTCAGGGAGAGGAAACTAATCTGCAAGAGCAACTTCTGGCCGATCAACGGGTGCGAGAATTACAAAATCGTTTAAGTGAAGTCGAATATCAAAATCAACAATTAAAAAAACAGCTTGGTTATTATCAAACCCAGAAAAAACCCCTGATTTCTGCCCCAATTATTGGCCGCAGCGCCGATGATTGGTGGCAACAGGTGATTATCGGTCGCGGTAGCGCCGATGGTGTGCCAGTGGGTGCTTCGGTGACGGGAATTGGCGGTTTAGTGGGACGGATTACGGAAGTTACTCCCCACACCAGCAAAGTTTTATTGGTCAGTAATTCCCAAAGTCGCATCGGAGCAACGGTGAATCGTAGTCGGGCCATGGGTTTGATTCAAGGTCAGGATTCCCAAGTCGCCACCCTGCGCTTTTTTGAAAAAGCTCCCGATGTGAAACCGGGAGATGTGGTGACAACTTCGGCTTTTAGTAGCCTTTTTTCGCCAGGGTTGCCCATCGGTCGCATAATTTCCCTTAATTTACAGGAAAATCCCGCCCCCACCGCCAAAATTGAATTTACCGCCACCGTGGACAATCTCGAATGGGTCTTCGTTCACCCGCAACCCCAGCAGTGAGAGGGGGAATTATGCTGAAATTAAGCCGTTTATCAGCCCGTTCTCGTTTTATCCTGAATATTTTAGTCACTATCGCTTCACTGCTTCTCTGTACCTTTCTTTCCTTAATGCGGCTGCCCGGTATGGAGATTTTAGGCATCTCTCCCAATTGGTTACTGATTTGGTTGGTTAGTTGGAGTCTCAATCGCTCTTGTCTCGATAGTGTGGTGGCCGGATTAGCGATCGGTGCTATTCAAGATAGTTTAACCTCTAATTATCCTTCCCATCTCATGGTTTTTGGTCTCATCGGTTTCCTCACTTCCCGTTTACACCGACAACGTTATGTTAAAGAAGAATTGATCGCCGTGGTCCTAATTGTCTTTGTTATGACTTTAATCGCCGATGGTGCGATCGCTTTTCAATACTATCTACAAGGAGGCAAAAATCTCGCTGATCTTTGGCTCGATTATCAACGCATTGGCCTCACTTCTGCTCTGCTTAGTAGTCTCTGGACTCCCCTCCTCTATTACCCTCTCCAGCAATGGTGGCGACAATTTAGCGATCTTTAAAGAGATAGGAGTCGGTCGTCGGGAAATTATTTTTATTTATTCTCCCTGCTCCCCTCTCCCCACTTCATAATTCATAATTCATAATTCATAATTCCCACTCCCTCACCCACTCAACTAACATGAAATACAAACAAAAACTTAGTCAATTTTTTCATAATCTCGCTAATAAATTAGAGAACTCCCAGCAACCCCCTAAAGTCGATCCTATCGACTCCGAATCTGCTCCCGTTGCGGGGGAAAAGCCAGTAGAAGCGGCTTCCGAAGAAAAAAAGGTTAATTTAGTCTCCCGAACCAGTAGTAAGGCTCTAGAGACGTTAAAACCCTTAAAGAACAAATTTACTACCCTGATCGACAATTCCCCCTTACCGCAATGGCGACAACATCCCCGCTTTGGGTTGTACTTGGGATTGGGATTAGGCGTAACTGGGGGCATTTTGGGGGTAGGTTGGGGCATTTATCGCCTTGAAAGCTCTTTACCGCAAAATATCGCCGATATAGAAACATATACTCGTCCAGGCACCCTAACCATTCAAGCCGCTAATGGGGAAATCCTCAAGCAAAATGGCCCTAGCACTTACGAAACCGTGAAAATTGCCCAAGTTCCCCCACTGGTACAGGAGGCCTTTATCGCTAGTGAAGACCGCCGTTTTCGCCAACACGGGGGAGTTGATGGCCAGGGTATTGCTCGCGCTCTCTTTTCTAACCTGAGAGCCGGGGGAGTGGTGGAAGGAGGCAGCACCATCACCCAACAATTGGCCCGAATTGTCTTTTTATCCCAAGAAAGGAGCTTCGACCGCAAATTACGCGAAATGCGTATCGCTCAGAAAATAGAAGATAAATATACAAAAGACCAGATTTTAGAGCGTTATTTCCACCTAGTTTATCTCGGTTCCGGGGCCTACGGTCTTGCCGATGCCGCTTGGTTATATTTCAGTAAACCCGTCGATAAATTAACTCTAGCCGAAGCTGCCACCCTTGCAGGCATTGTTCCCGCTCCTAGTCTCTATTCTCCCCTCGAAAACCCTAAATCTGCCCTAGAACGGCGTAATATCGTCCTCAAAACTATGGCCGAGGTGGGATTTATTACTAACGCTCAAGCCGAACTGGCGATCGCATCTCCCCTAGGCATTAAAACCAGTCCCCTAAAACGTCTGCAACGGCAAGCGGCCTATTTTACCGATTATGTGGAAAAAGAACTGCCGCAACTGGTTCCCACTAAAACCCTAGAAGCGGGGGGATTGGTGGTAAAAACTACCCTTAATCCTCGTTGGCAAAGCGAAGCGGAGGAAGTGGTAGAAAGAGCGGTTTCTCGTTATGGCCAGTGGCAGAACTTCCAACAGGCGGCTTTAGTGGCAATTGACCCCAAAAATGGGCAAATTAAGGCTATGGTCGGGGGAATTGACCACGATAAGAATCAATTCAATCGGGTCACACAAGCAAAACGTCAGCCGGGATCTACTTTTAAACCTTTTGTCTATGCGGCGGCGATTGCGGCGGGGAAATCCCCCTATTCTAATTATAAAGATGCTCAGTATGTGGTGGATGGTTATAAACCGGAAAACTACGGTGATAGGTATAGCGGCCGCGAGGTGTCCATGCGCGATGCTTTGACTTCTTCCCTGAATGTGGTGGCAGTTCAGGTGTTAGTAGCTGTGGGTTGGAATCCGGTGATTAAATTAGCTCAAGATATGGGGATCCAGTCGAAACTTTTACCCACTTATTCTTTGGCTTTGGGTGCTTCGGAAGTCAATCTTTTAGAATTGACCAGCGCCTACGGCACTTTTGCTAATAATGGTGTGCATCAACCAGTTTACGGTATTAATCAGGTACTCGATCGCAATGGTAAGGTAATTTATCAAGCCAATTTTAAACCGAAAACTGCTCTGAATAAAAACACGGCAGCGACGATGACTTGGATGCTGCAGGATGTGGTTAATTCGGGAACGGGAACCCCCGCACAAATTGGTCGTCCGGTAGCAGGAAAAACCGGCACTTCTGATAAAGCTCGCGACCTTTGGTTTGTCGGTTATATTCCCCAATTAGTCACGGGAATTTGGCTCGGTAATGACAATAATAAACCCACCAATGGAGCCAGTACCATGTCCGCTTGGATGTGGCGACAATTTATGTTAGAAGCAATCAAGGATATTCCCTATCAAGGTTTCCCAGAACCGAATTTAGGCAAACGTCCGGTGACATTAAAAGCGGAACCCATTAAACCCCGACGTACCTACTTTACCCAAACTACTAACAATCGTTTAGCCAGCAGCGATGAGGGTTCCCCCACCGAAGGACCTATCCGCAGACGGCGACGGGTTCGGGTAAGTCGTGAGCAAACTATCGTCCGTTCTAATACTAGCGAACCCAGCCAACGCCGTTCTAGTCGTCGGCGTACTAGGACTGCTCCTACCAGCGCCGCTGCTCCTCGTCCTGAAAATACGGCCCCCGCAGCAGCTGAACCGATTACCGTTCCCGTCACTGTGGCAGCTCCCGACACTCGTTCGGTTCCCCTACCGGTAACTCCTCCCCCCGATGTGACTCCTCCTGCACCCCCGGCAGAAAGACGCTGAATCGGCAAAAAAAACCGCAGGATTGGCGGGGGTTTTCTTTCCCAAACTGCTCGGTAAAATCTTGGAAACCCATCGGATTTTTGGCACCGCTATAATACTAAATCCGTTGAGTATAGGCTACATATCAGGAGAGGCACTCATGCAAGGGGAGTGACTCTTAAATTATTACAGATGCGTCAGCGGCCGTCCCTACCCCAACGGGGGGTTTGGGTAGGGTTGATTCATGAATCAACCCTACTATCAATCAACCCTACTATCAATCAACCCTACTATCAATCAACCCTACTATCAATCAACCCTACTATCAATCAACCCTACTATCAATCAACCCTAGGGGTTTGGGGGGTAGAACCCCCCAAAGGCTTGGATTGAGTGATAAAATCGGAAGTAATACTAAATCCGTTGAGTATAGGCTACATATCAGGAGAGGCACTCATGCAAAAGGGGGAATAAATAATCAGTTTTTAATAACTGGATTTAGTAGAATAACTTAAAAGCTTGTTTAATGCCGATGACCAGTCTTATTTCCCCCGCTACCATCTCCTCAACTCGTTTAAGTCTCAGCTATCAAGTGGCTATGTCGGAACCGACTTCACACCTCTTTGAAGTCACTCTACAAATTACCGGTTGGCAAGCTCCGATTTTAAACCTAAAAATGCCGGTTTGGACTCCCGGTTCCTATCTGGTGCGGGAATACTCCCGTTTAGTCCAAGATTTTCAAGCTGTTAACCTCAACAGTCGCAAAGTTGCTAAAAATCACTGGCAGATTGACACTGGTAATAGTTCCGAAATAACGGTCAAATATCGCGTTTTTGCCCACGATTTAACCGTCAGAACCAACCATCTCGATGATACTCACGGTTACTTCAACGGGGCTGCTTTATTTTTCTATATCCCCGATTATCAAAAACATCCCCTCACCCTGACAATTATCCCCCCCCATGGCGATTGGCGCGTTACCACTGCCTTAAAATCTTTACCCGGACAGAAAAACACCTTTCACGTTCCCGATTTCGATACCCTGGTGGACAGTCCTGTGGAAGTGGGGATTCATCAGTTATACGATTTTGTCGTCGAGGGAAAACCCCATCAATTAGCTATCTGGGGACGGGGAAACGCCAATCCTAGTCAAATTATCGCCGATACGACTAAAATTATTCAAACCGAGTCCGCTATGTTCGGTGGACTCCCTTATGATAATTATCTCTTTTTGCTACATCTTTCGGCGGCTGGTTACGGGGGACTAGAACATAAAAATTCCTGTACCCTTAACTATGCGCGTTTGGGATTGCGAGATAAGGATAAATATAATCGTTTTCTGCAATTAGTCGCCCATGAGTTCTTTCATCTCTGGAATATCAAGCGTATTCGCCCAAAAGCTTTAGAAAGCTTCGATTATGACGCAGAAAATTATACTTCTTCCCTCTGGTTTGCCGAAGGAACCACCAGTTATTACGATATGATAATCCCTCTACGGGCGGGAATATACGATAGTAAGACTTTTTTAGAGCTTTTAAGCAAAGAAATCACCCGTTATCTCAATATACCCGGTCGTCTTGTCCAACCTCTAGGCGAATCGAGTTTCGATGCTTGGATAAAACTCTACCGACGGGATAGCAATAGCGATAATAGTCAAATTTCCTACTATCTCAAGGGGGAATTATTGTCGCTGCTTCTCGATTTACTAATTCGCACCCACACCGATAACCGTCGTTCCCTCGATGATGTTTTACGCTCGATGTGGCAACATTTCGGTAAAGAGGAGATTGGTTATACCGATGGGGAGTTGCAGGCAATTCTCGAATCGGCTGCGGGAGTGGATTTAAGCGACTTCTACCAGCGTTATATCGACGGTTTGGCAGAATTACCCTTTAATCAATATCTTGAACCTTTTGGACTCTATCTGCGGGGGGTTGACAATGGGGAGACGATACCTTATCTGGGAATGCGGGTACAGAGTGAAGCGGGTAAAGAAATAATTAAATTTGTCGAGATGGGTTCCCCTTGCCAAAAAGCGGGAATTAATGCTGATGATGAATTATTGGCTATCGATGGATTGCGGGTGACGGCGGAACAGTTAAACGGAAGATTAAAAGACTACCGCGCAGGTGATATTATTCAGATAACAGTCTTTCATCTCGATGAATTGCGAACCCTTGCTGTTCAACTGGCTGCCCCGCAGACGATTCGCTATGAAATTATCAGGGTAGAAAATCCTTCTAATAGCCAGAAACAAAATTTTTCCGCATGGGTAAATCCCGTTTAGTTCTTGGTTAAATCAACAAAAAAATGTCTATTACCGCCGAAATTCCTTTCCTTCCTCTCGCCTATTTTGAGAATAAATTTATCCCTTTTACTGAGGCAAAATTATCCGTTGCTACCCACGCACTACACTACGGAACTGCCGCTTTTGGGGGTTTACGAGGTACTCCCGACCCTAGCAATCCGGGACAGATATTATTGTTTAGATTAGAACGTCATTGTCAGCGTTTAAGTCAAAGCGCTAAGTTTCTTAATTACGAGATTACTGCCGATAAAATCTATCAAATAATTATCGATTTTGTTAAAAAGAATCAGTGTAATCGACCTTTTTATATTCGTCCCCTTGTCTATAGTTCGGGGTTGGGAATTGCCCCGCGATTGCATGGTATCGAGAAGGATTTTCTCGTCTATGGTCTAGAAATGGATGATTATTTAGCAGCTGATGGGGTTAACTGTCGGATTAGTTCTTGGTATCGTCAAGAGGATAGAAGTTTCCCGTTGCGAGGTAAAATTAGCGCCGCTTATATCACTTCTGCTTTAGCAAAAACGGAAGCGGTAGAATCGGGGTTTGATGAGGCAATTTTAATGAATTCTCAGGGTAAAGTCTGTGAAGCGACGGGAATGAATATTTTTATCATCAGAAATGGTCAGCTAATTACTCCTAGTTTTGACCAAGATATCCTAGAGGGTATTACTAGAGATAGTGTTTTAACTATCGCGCGGGATTTGGG
>NZ_JASJFG010000510.1:0-3099 GCF_030065375.1 Microcystis sp. M49636_WE2
AAGACAAGAAAGCGCAATGATTCCTACCGTTATTGAAACCACAGGCCGGGGCGAACGCGCCTTCGATATCTACTCCCGACTACTCCGGGAAAGAATCGTCTTTTTGGGACAAGAAGTAACCAGCGACCTAGCTAACCTAATCGTCGCCCAATTACTCTTTCTAGAAGCAGAAGACCCCGAAAAAGATATTTACCTGTATATCAACTCCCCCGGGGGTTCCGTTTCGGCTGGATTAGGGATTTTTGACACCATGAATCAAATCCGTCCCGATGTCAGCACCATTTGTATTGGTTTAGCTGCCAGTATGGGGGCTTTTCTCCTCAGCGCCGGCAAACCGGGCAAAAGAATGAGCCTACCCAACTCGCGGATCATGATTCACCAACCCCTCGGCGGCGCCCAAGGTCAGGCCACCGATATCGAAATTCAGGCCAAAGAAATTCTCTATCTCAAACAATTACTCAATCAACACCTAGCTAGTCATACGGGTAAACCTCTCGACCTCATCGCCGAGGATACGGAAAGGGATTTCTTTATGTCCGCCGAAGAAGCTCTAGACTATGGTTTAATCGATCAAGTCATCGATCGCAGTCCTTCCGCTTCTAACCCTCCCAGTAAATAGTTATGATCGGGTAGGCCCTGTCTACCCAGATTTTTGTAAATATTTAGTAAGCGGAAATTAATCATCGATCGTCGTTATTAATATTAAATAACAGTGAAAAGTTCTAGCGGATTGGGTTAAGATCGAGACGTAACCCGAAAAAAATTGCAACAGGAATCGGTAGAAACACCCGGTGGGTTATTAACGGAAATTTTTTTACTGGCAATCCCTATGAACTATCATCCACCCTCACAGCCCCTGCCCGCCCCCTGTATTATTGATTCTGGCGTGGTCATCGCTAAAGAAGATATGCGTCGTCTCCTCGATGATCTCGGACGAGTTCGCTACATCCATAGTCTCGAAGGAGTGATTCAGAGTGAAGGGGAGGGATGGATACTAGAAGTTTTCGCCGATTATCAGCAAAGCACCCTAGTTGCCAACTACAGTCTTTATCTCAATACCTATAGCTTCGATTATCTACGTTTAAACCGCTCTCCCGACGGTGAAACCTATTTTGATCTGATCCAAGACAATCGGCAATTACGGCTAATTCCCCTGAGTAATCCACTGCAAGACCCCGAGATGAAAGCCCGTCTCAATGCCGATACCCTCGAAGCCATGGTTACTCAGGTACTTTCTGCTAAGTGGGATGTGCAGTTTGAAGACGAAGACGACAACGATTGCCCCTTTTAGGCAGCGAGCAAAAATACTGATAACTGATAACTGATAACTGAAACAGTGGGATTTTCCTTTGAATTAATCGCCCAGTGTCCCCAAACTGGTGCGCGGGTTGGGGTTTGGCATACTCCCCACGGACCGGTAGAAACACCCCGTTTTATGCCCGTGGGAACTTTAGCGACGGTGAAAGGTTTGACCCCCGCTCAAATCGCCAGCACGGGGGCGCAAATGATTCTCGCTAATACCTATCACCTGCATCTGCAGCCCGGAGAAAGTATTATCGAGAAAGCGGGAGGTTTACACGATTTTATGGCGTGGAATCAGCCAATATTAACAGATTCGGGTGGATTTCAGGTATTTAGCCTTAGTCAACTGCGGCAAATTAAAGAGTCGGGAGTCACCTTTCGATCGCCCCGGGACGGTAGAATCATCGAAATTACGCCAGAAAAATCGATTCAGATTCAAAATGCCCTCGGTGCTGATGTCATTATGGCCTTCGATGAATGTCCCCCCACGGGAGTCAGTCATGAGACCATGAAAGCATCCATAGAACGCACCTATCGCTGGTTAGAGCGCTGTCTGGGGGCCCATCAACGACCTCAAGAACAGGCCTTATTCGCCATAGTGCAAGGGGGAATCTATGAGGATTTACGGGCAGCGGCGGCGGAATCTTTAGTAAAACTCGATTTACCCGGTTATGCCATCGGGGGCGTGAGTGTGGGGGAAGAAACGAGCCTAATTCATCGCATTGTCCAGATAACTGCCCCTTTACTCCCCGAAAATAAACCCCGTTACCTGATGGGAGTGGGAACCTATGGAGAAATGGCCAAGGCGATCGCTAGTGGCATAGATCTGTTTGATTGCGTTATTCCCACCCGTTTTGGTCGCCATGGCACGGCTTTGGTGCGGGGGGAGCGTTGGAACCTAAAAAATGCCCGTTTTAAGGAGGATTTCGCCCCTTTAGACGAGACTTGTCCCTGTTACACCTGTCAACACTTTAGCCGTGCCTATCTCAATCATTTAATTAAATCGGGGGAAATGTTGGGTTATATTCTCTTATCTCTGCACAATATCGCCGAATTAATCAGATTTACCCGTGAAATTCGTCAATCTATCCTAGGGGGGACTTTTACCCAAGATTTTGCCCCTTGGCTTGAGGATGCCGTAGATGTTACCCCAACGTGATAAAATTTCAGGAAACGTTTAAAAATTTTCTTGTCAAGGTAGATAGAGAGATGGAAACTGCACTTTTGTTGGCCAAATTGCCGGAAGCATACCAAATTTTCGACCCCTTAGTCGATGTCTTGCCCCTGATTCCCCTATTTTTCCTCTTGCTGGCCTTTGTTTGGCAAGCATCCGTCGGTTTTAAATAAATCGACTCTCAATTATCAGTTATCAGTGAGCAGTTATCAGTTATCAGATTTGAGTTTTAAGTGAGTGGTATTAAGTGAGGAGTACGAAATGACATTAACACTGCTGTCTTTTCACTGATTACTGTTTACTGTTTACTGTTTACTGAAAAAGCTTCCCAGATTAAAACAAAGTCCAGGTTAAATCAGCATCAGTCAAGTCCACATCTTCTAAAATTGCCCCGCGCAAATCGGCATAACTGAGATCCGCACCCCGGAAACTGGCCCCGGTGAGATCGGTAATAAATCCGTCTCTTTCGGGACTAGCACGAAAATTAACCCGGCAAAGTCGGCAATCAGCGAAATTAGCTCGATATAACAGGGAGCCGCTCAGATTGGCATAGTTGAGATCGGCTCCGCAAAAGTTAGTTTTGCCTAAGTCCGTGCGTTGGTCGGAAGTGGAGCGAAAATCCG
>NZ_JASJFG010000143.1:0-3165 GCF_030065375.1 Microcystis sp. M49636_WE2
AACTCCTGTTGTAAGGTTTCATCGGGAACATAAAGTAAAACTTTTGCCTCTAAAGAAGCACCGATCGCCTTATCATTTCTGGCAGTTTCCATCACCTTATTAACTTCGGTGCGTAGCTGCCGGAATTTGGCCCATTTATCGGCCAATTCGCGATTATTCCAAGCAGGATCGATGTTTAGCCATCCTGACTCAAATACCGATAAATAAGGAGTTTTGTAGGGGAGAAATTGCCAGATATCTTCCGCTAGATGAGAGAGGACAGGAGCGATCGCTTTAGCGAGATTTTCTAAAGCAATAGCATAGACTGTTTGACAACTGCGACGACGGAAAGAATTAGGATCAGAAATGTATAAACGATCCTTAGCGATGTCGATATAAAAGTTAGATAAATCGACAACACAAAAATTCTGTACCGTCTGGAAAAAGCGGAAGAATTGGAAACTTTCAAAAGCTGCCGTTACTTCCGTAAACACTTCCGAGATACGATGTAACATATAGCGATCAATCTCCGGTAGCTCTTCATAAGCTACCGCATCTTTAACGGGATCAAAATCATTTAAACTCCCCAGTAAAAACCTGGCAGTATTACGGATTTTATTACGGATATCTACCAACTGTTTAAGAATATTTTGACCGATATTCACATCATTGGTATAGTCCACCGAGGACACCCATAACCGAATCACATCCACCCCATAAGCGGGTTCTTTTTTCTGGTCTTTACCCCCATTAATGATCACATTGGGATCGATGACATTACCCAGAGATTTACTCATTTTTCGTCCCTGTTCATCCAAAACAAAACCGTGAGTTAACACCGTTTTATAGGGAGCAATACCATTAGCAGCGACACTGGTTAATAAACTCGATTGAAACCATCCCCGATGCTGATCCGATCCTTCTAGATACATATCCGCAGGATAACTTAATTCTGGTCGAGCATTAGCCACCGCATTCCAACTAGAACCAGAATCAAACCACACATCCATAGTATCCATTCCCTTGCGATAACTGCGACCATTATCGCGATAACTAGGAGGCAATAATTCCTCTACGGATAACTCCCACCAAGCATTAGAACCCTTGACTGCGAAGATAGCTTGAACGTGATTAATCGTCTCCTCGGTTAACAGAGGTTCATTCGTTTCTTCGTCATAAAAAACAGGAATAGGAACCCCCCAACTGCGCTGACGAGAGATACACCAATCGCTTCTTTCACTAACCATAGAAGTGATGCGATTCTTACCCGTTGCAGGAATCCAACGCACCGAATCAATTGCTTCTAAAGCTAATTCCCGGAATCCTTCCACGGAAGCAAACCATTGTTCTGTTGCGCGGAAAATTGTCGGTTTTTTGGTTCTCCAATCGTAGGGATATTTATGCTGGTATGCTTCTTCTTTGAGTAAGGCACCCTTTTCTGTCAGTGCTAAAATAATTGCTTCATTAGCATCTTTCAAGACATTTAAACCCGCAAATTGTCCCGCTTCTGCGGTGAAATTTCCCTTATCATCCACGGGAGAAAGTATCGGTAAACCGTAACGTTGGCCGACGATATAATCCTCCTGACCATGGCCGGGGGCCGTGTGAACTAATCCGGTGCCGGAATCAGTGGTGACATAATCCCCACCGATGAGAATCGCACTTTCTCTGTCAAACAAAGGATGACGGTATTTAGTATGTTCTAATTCCAGACCTTTAACCGTTGCTTTAATCGTCAAAGTCCTGTTCAAAGTGTCGGCTAATTTTTCGACTAAATCCGTCGCTACAATTAGATAATTAGACTCGCTAGTTTCCACCACTGAATAGTTTAATTCTGGGTTTAATGCGACGGCCAAATTCCCGGGTAAAGTCCAGGGGGTAGTCGTCCAGATAGCCACGGATAAATTAGGCAAAAATGGCGTTAAAACTGGGGTTGAAACTGACGTAATTGGGAAAGCAACATAGACACTGCGGGAAGTGTGACCTTCGGGATATTCTAATTCTGCCTCAGCTAAAGCGGTTTGAGAACTAGGACTCCAGTGAACCGGTTTTAGTCCCCGATAAATATAACCTTTTAGGGCCATTTTTCCGAATACGGCAATTTGAGCGGCCTCGTATTCAGGTTGTAGGGTTAAATAGGGATTTTCCCAGTCTCCCCAGACTCCATATCTTTTGAAACCTTCACACTGTTCTTTTTGCGTTTGAAGGGCAAAATCGTGGGCTTTCTGACGTAATTTCAAAGGGGTTAGACCCTCTTTTTCCGAGCTTTTGAGACTTTGTAAAACCTTTAGTTCGATCGGCAACCCGTGACAATCCCAACCCGGCACATAGCGCACTTTGTAGCCTTGCAGCAGTTTATATTTATTGATAATGTCTTTGAGAATTTTATTTAAAGCATGACCGATATGCAGAGACCCGTTAGCGTAGGGGGGACCATCGTGGAGAATAAATAATTCTTTGGGGTTATTTTGCGCTAATTTCTCGTATATTTGCTCATCTTGCCAGAATTTCTGGATTTCTGGCTCGCGTTTACTGGCATTTGCTCGCATATCAAAGTCAGTTTGAGGCAAATTAACGGTATCTTTGTAACTTTTAGCGTTGGACATTCTGGCAAACCTATGGATATCAATCGTTTTTGGGATTCATTCCTAAATAACGTCCCTTTGAGAGTCGTTATCTCTATTCTGTCACATAACTGTAATACAAATATTACAAGTGACAATCATTGATCTATAAGTCTAGCGAGATTGAGTCCAAGAGCGATGATTCCGAAAGGCTATAATTTAGTTATTCGAGGATAGGGAGCATGGGGACGATGGTGACGAATCCTAATTTTTTTTATGTCTCTCCAGAAGTGTATCTAGAAGGGGAAAGAGTCAGTCCGATCAAGCACGAGTACCGAAAAGGACGGATTTATGCAATGGTAGGGGCAAAAAAGCCGCATATTGTCTTAAATACCAATCTAGCTACTTTATTGAATATCCATCTCGATGATAGTCCCTGTCTTGTTCTCACTTCCGATATCAAAGTCCGGTTAGAGGAGGCAAATTGTTATTATTATCCCGATATTGCGGTGGTTTGTGACGAGAGAGAGATTAACAATACCGATGATTTTATTCTCTATCCCGTTCTGATTATTGAAGTATTATCGAAATCTACGGAATCCTTTGATAGGGGTGATAAATT
>NZ_JASJFG010000036.1:0-2310 GCF_030065375.1 Microcystis sp. M49636_WE2
CCGGCTCCAGCCATGGAATATTTGCCGAAAATCATGGTTAAAAGACTGGCGATGTCATTTTCAACGTTTATCTGGGGAAAACGCACCCTAGCCACCTTATAACCGTCGGCTTCCTCCCTGATCCCCACCACTTCCGCTAGGGGTTGTTGCAGCTGCTCTTGACGATGACTGTGGCGCTCGCTCCAAGTGCCGGCGGTTTGACCGATAGCGATCGTTTTTGCCTGTTTTTCGGCATTAATAGCGGGCGGAAAGCGATAATCGACAATTATGGTCATAAAAGGTAAAAAAAGGGAGTGGGAATTATAAATTATAAATTATGAATTATGAATTGGGGAGGTGGGGAATTGGGGAGGTGGGGGAGGTGGGGGAGGTGGGGAAGTGGGGCGGTGGGGAAGTGGGGAGGCGGGGAGGTGGGGCAGGGGGGAATTGGGGAATTGGGGAATTGGGGAATTGGGGAGCCTTTTTTCAGTAAACAGTAATGGGTGAACTGACAACTGATAACTGATAACTGATAACTGATTACTGATTACTGATGGCTTCGATCGATTTTCTTAGCTATTGACAAGGGTTCCCCTAAAAGCCTACAAGTATTTTGGATAGGTATGGCCATTGAGGAACCGACCAAAATATGAAAATAAAGACAAGATTACGCGAATCGGGCAAATTTTTCTTAAAAAGCGGCGCTAGTATTGCCCTAGCACTATTTTTAATCTTAAGTCTGTTCACGGTTAAGGGGACTGCCCCTGCTCTGGCTGTGCTTGCTCAGGGTGATGCGGTAACGGATCCCACTGCTATTTTACGCAATGCCTTACCCATAGATAATAAACCAATTCGTCAAGTGCAACAATCGATCGAAGATATTGCCAAACATCTGCGGGCCAAGCGTTGGAGTCCGATTAAAAAAGATGTCAAGGATGCCAATTATGCCCTTTCTACCAAAAGCAAGGCTATCTTAGATAGTGTTCCCGAAGCCAGTAAAAGCCAAGGGGAGGAATTAATCGAAAAACTCAAAACGGGAGTGGCAGCCCTCGATACGGCCGTAGAAGCGAAGGATAAAGAGGCAGTTTGGTCAACCAGACGGGAATTGCTCAATCATATCACCGCTTTAGAAGAATTAATGGTGGTGGGTTTTCCCTTTAACGTTCCCCCGGAATACGCTAACTTGCCGCAATTGCGAGGACGTGCCACCATAGAGATGCAGACCACCAAAGGAGATTTAACCATCGTTGTGGATGGTTACAGCGCTCCGATTAATGGGGGTAACTTTGTGGATTTAGTCCAACGGGGTTTTTATGACGGTTTACCCTTTATTCGCAGCGAAGATAATTTCGTTGTGCAAACTGGGGATCCCGTCGGTGCAGAAGAGGGGTTTATTGACCCGAAAACTAAACAATATCGCTCTATTCCCTTAGAAATTTTGATTAAAGGGGAAGAAGAACCAGTTTATGGCAATACTCTCGAAGAATTAGGGATTTACTTACCCAGTCTCGCCTTACCTTTTAACGCTTTTGGTGCGGTGGCCCTAGCACGTCCGGATACTAATCCTAATGGAGGTTCCTCGCAATTCTTTTTCTTTAAATTCGATAATGAATTAACTCCTCCGGGGTTTAATCTCATGGATGGTCGTTATTCGGTTTTTGGCTATTTAGTCGAGGGAAAAGAGGTGTTAGAAGAACTTACCGATCAGGATAAGATTATCAGCGTTAAAGTGGTTTATGGCTTAAATAATCTCGTCCAACCTAGCTAGGGTGGGGGTTTTTAACTGGGTTTTGTTAAGGCACAGAGATTAGTATAGATAGGGGAAGCAGCTCAGATTCTGGGTACTTCCCCTGATACCCCTAGGGTCGTTTCATTCTCTCATCGGAATAAATATCTGAAAATTTTTCAAAACGTCGTGCTTTGTAGGGTTGATTCATGAATCAACCCTACCCTTAATCCCCCCTTGATCCCCCCTTAATCCCCCCTTGATAAGGGGGGTGCCTGACAACTTTTAACACCTACCCACTTAAGATTATTAATTCTGCAATCTATGGCCCTGATTATTATTGATTTGATGGCGGCAAAAGTTATTTAATTAACATCAGTTTTATCTAAGTTCCCCGTTCCCTTAATCCTAGTTTCATATCGTCAATCAGCAACGCCTAGGGAGAATTGGTTGATAGCCAAGGTCTAAGAGATGACAGAGTTGGTGATATAGTAACTAAAGATCACACTTAAATCTAACCTTGCCATAGATGCACAAATCTCGAATCTGGCAACCCCAAAAATCTCCCGTCTCTAACATCAGTTTTAGCGATGAAATGAGGTAAG
>NZ_JASJFG010000452.1:0-1689 GCF_030065375.1 Microcystis sp. M49636_WE2
CATACTTTCTCTTTCTACGGTGGTAAACATAATTCCCAGGTTGCCGGCAGACAGGTGGGAGTTCGGGAAGAAGATATCGAAAAGGATGTCAATTCTTTAGATTGGTTTTTAACTAAAACTGGTGAACAGGGTTCCGTCCCCAATGTCCAGAAAAAAATTGTTAATCGAGTCGCCACTGGGCCAGATTTCCAAGTGGAGAAAACTTGGCAGCTACCGGATGATAGCACCCTGTCCCTACACCGAAAAATATATCCTTCTGTCACGGTTAACCCCCTTGAAAATGCGCCAAAACGGGTGGAATTAAGAGAGATTGCCATTACCGAAAAAGCTTCTCCTAATCAAGCCATTCCCGTGGTTTATAAATGGGCAGGAGACTGGCAACAATTAAAGTCAGGGATAGTGATTTTAAACTGGCAAGAAGTGGACGGTAAGGATTATTGGATGCACGATCACGGTATAGCTATGGGGGGATTAATGGCAGAAAAATTAACTCCAGAAGAGCAACAAAAGGGTTTTGAAGTCACTGAAAAAACCGCCATGCAGTCGGCAGCAACCCCCGGAGTTTATCGCTTATCTGCTGTTTATCTCAATCGGGAAACTGGCGAAACCTATCCGATTAAAACTAACGCTCAAATTACCATCGATCCTCAAGTTCCCAAGTTAGCAACGCCCCAATTAGATTTAGTGACCCAATTGCGCTTAAAGTCTGCTAATATTGGTCAAGGATTAACGGGTATTGAGCCAATTTTTGAGTTAAATAATCGTATCAATCAATACGATTCGATTCAGGATTATGTGCTGCAAGCAGACAAGGCTTTTTCCTATCGTTTACAGCAACAAAATCCCCCCGATAAGTTATCTTTAGCCTACGGATTAGCAATTTCTAAGGTACTACAACAGGATGTGGCAGGGGCAATAAAAGCCACGGAGGAAATGATTAAAATTGACCCCCATAATCCCTATCATTATGCTTATCAGGGTTTTATTTATCTCTACGATTGGCAACCGCAAGCAGCCCAAAAAGTCTTAGATAAAGCTAGACAATTAAATCCCGATAGTGAGGAAATTAAGACTTTAAATGCAGTGGCTGCCTTGATGGGGGGAAATCTCGTTAAAGCTTGGCAATTATGGCAGTCAAATTAAAATAGAGTGGGAATTATGAATTATGAATTATGAATTAGGAAGTGGGAGAGGGGAGAAAAAAGCTGTCTTCTGTCTCCTCAATCTTGAATCCTAACCCCATGGTAGATGTGGGATTTTTGCAGGAGTTATATTTTCCGACAAAGATAAGCAAAAGTTATTTATTGACTGCAAAAACTTGAGAATATTTAAATTAACATTCCGCAATATTTATAAATTCTTAAGAATTAATTGAGAAAGATTTTTATTTAACAACGACGTTATGCTAGTTACAGCGATTTGATAGAATTTCATAATGGGATATTCTATGCTTTTTTGGGCAGCAATGGTTGAAACCCTTGCCACACCTAGAAGGTGATCCTAATTAAGACGGGTAAATTAGTCAATTTCACCCACAACGATGATCTTTTTTTTATGTAGTTTTATTGCAAAAAAAAAGTTTTTTTGACAAAAAGCACAAAGTATGATAGGAACCCAAGGTATTTCTGGTTGCGAGTAATTATTGTAGAGAAGGGAGATGGGAGGGGGGTGTGGGGTGTGGGGTGTGGG
>NZ_JASJFG010000581.1:0-13793 GCF_030065375.1 Microcystis sp. M49636_WE2
AAACAGCACTTTTTCTCGGTCAATGATTAGGATAAGTTATAACTTAAAAATTAATCAACAACTAAAGCTTATGCTTGTAGCTAAGTGAAATCATTGATTAAGAGACCTGTACTTTTCAATGACTTTTTCAGCAAGCCCTAAGTAAAACTTATCTAATAATTACGAAAGGTTCCAATTAATCTTAAACCCTACTAGGGATTGAAACGGGTTTATAGGCCCACATATTAAAGCCGTTGGGTTCCAATTAATCTTAAACCCTACTAGGGATTGAAACAAAGCTTGTAAATTTCCTTGCTTATTCAATCCTAGTTCCAATTAATCTTAAACCCTACTAGGGATTGAAACAACCTGATAACTCTAGTCGGTTTTTTCTATCCCCTGTTCCAATTAATCTTAAACCCTACTAGGGATTGAAACTTTCTGCTATTCCTTCATAGCCTAATTCATCCTCGTTCCAATTAATCTTAAACCCTACTAGGGATTGAAACGATGAAAATGGGAAAGCTTTAGAAGTGTCTATTAGTTCCAATTAATCTTAAACCCTACTAGGGATTGAAACCATTTGGGAAGGCTTTTGATGCTGACAACCGAGTAATGTTCCAATTAATCTTAAACCCTACTAGGGATTGAAACAATAGACAGTGCAATTTCTGCTTTTTTAATCAAAGGTTCCAATTAATCTTAAACCCTACTAGGGATTGAAACTAGTATCTCGATTCTGTAGGGGGATTCTTCTTCTTGTTCCAATTAATCTTAAACCCTACTAGGGATTGAAACTAATAGTTTCTATATTGACTTTTCAAAATGACTGTTCCAATTAATCTTAAACCCTACTAGGGATTGAAACTAACACTCAGGATAGAGTGCCATATCTCCCGCAGGGTTCCAATTAATCTTAAACCCTACTAGGGATTGAAACTTGGCTGGAGAAATGGGAGCAAAGCAAGGGAAAACGAAGTTCCAATTAATCTTAAACCCTACTAGGGATTGAAACTCGCCGGTTGTCATCATAAATTAAAAGGGTATTCAAGTTCCAATTAATCTTAAACCCTACTAGGGATTGAAACTTTTGATAGACCGAAACCGTTGATAATATTGGTCTTGTTCCAATTAATCTTAAACCCTACTAGGGATTGAAACAAACCAGTTTATCAGCCTCAAAATAGCTCGAAAACAGTTCCAATTAATCTTAAACCCTACTAGGGATTGAAACTTATCTGGGATTGACCGGGGAACATTGAAGGGTATTGTTCCAATTAATCTTAAACCCTACTAGGGATTGAAACTAATCGCCCGGACACTGAAAACCTTCAACCGGGTGTTCCAATTAATCTTAAACCCTACTAGGGATTGAAACTCGATGCTAAGACAGACTCCCGGCGCTCGCTAATTTGTTCCAATTAATCTTAAACCCTACTAGGGATTGAAACTCAACGAACATTATACTATGTTTTTAGGAACATAGTTCCAATTAATCTTAAACCCTACTAGGGATTGAAACAAAGAATAAGGAGGAGGTGGGGAGGCAGGAACGGCAGGTTCCAATTAATCTTAAACCCTACTAGGGATTGAAACCTACAAGTTCTATTGATTCTCTTGTTAGTTCTCTTGTTCCAATTAATCTTAAACCCTACTAGGGATTGAAACTGAGCGATTAGCTGGACTGCTTCCTGGAATATTTAGGGTTCCAATTAATCTTAAACCCTACTAGGGATTGAAACAGCAGCTTGGATTATTGGGGGGGGAAATAGTCTGGGTTCCAATTAATCTTAAACCCTACTAGGGATTGAAACCCCTCATTGTCGTAGGTATTAAATTCTAGTACCGACTCATGTTCCAATTAATCTTAAACCCTACTAGGGATTGAAACTTTTTTCAATCCGGCGATATGCCCTAATGTAGGGTGTTCCAATTAATCTTAAACCCTACTAGGGATTGAAACAATGAATTGGAACGATTTGACTCTGAGTTAAAAAGTTCCAATTAATCTTAAACCCTACTAGGGATTGAAACGACCACCACCACCCGACGGCTGAGTACCTAGTTCCAATTAATCTTAAACCCTACTAGGGATTGAAACTTTTCCCCAGCAATGCTAGAGATTACTTATAAGTAGTCGTGCAAAATTAATTTCCTAGTGAAGATAGGCAAGAGGCAAGGGGCAAGAGGCAAGAGGTGGTTAGATATGTGTAATTAATTTTGCTTAGGTACTTACTCGTTCCAATTAATCTTAAACCCTATTAGGGATTGAAACCGACTATATTATTACTTTTACTCCTGAGAGATTAAAGTTCCAATTAATCTGAAAACCTATTAGGGATTGAAACTCTACAGTAGAATCTAAGACTAGCATAAATTTGCGTTCCAATTAATCTTAAACCCTATTAGGGATTGAAACAACATGATTGATGATCAAGTAATTAGGATGAATTGGTTCCAATTAATCTTAAACCCTATTAGGGATTGAAATCATCGCCCATTTATCCGCGTCCGGCGATACCAGGTTCCAATTAATCTTAAACCCTATTAGGGATTGAAACATAATGGTTGTATTCCTAATTTAATTAATCTGTAAAGTTCCAATTAATCTTAAACCCTATTAGGGATTGAAACAAATCAGGGTACAGGGTGCGAAGCTTCTCAAGGTATTGTTCCAATTAATCTTAAACCCTATTAGGGATTGAAACGAAGTTACGCCGGATACTCCCGGACCCAATCGCGTTCCAATTAATCTTAAACCCTATTAGGGATTGAAACAGACCTAATTAATGATGCTACGGCTTACCTAGCGGGTTCCAATTAATCTTAAACCCTATTAGGGATTGAAACATATGGGATGATAACCCAGAATATATTTTTGACCGTTCCAATTAATCTTAAACCCTATTAGGGATTGAAACTGCTTGCATACTATGCAAGTCTTTTTCCTGATACAGTTCCAATTAATCTTAAACCCTATTAGGGATTGAAACTTGGCTTTATCAGTACATATTGCATAGCCTTGTTTTCCCGTGTTCCAATTAATCTTAAACCCTATTAGGGATTGAAACTTGAAAATCCTCACCCGACAACCACCGAATCGGGGTTCCAATTAATCTTAAACCCTATTAGGGATTGAAACTTTTAGCGTCCGTGACTTGGTAAAACTAAAACTTGTTCCAATTAATCTTAAACCCTATTAGGGATTGAAACATAGCTATGAACTGGTTTAACCGGCACGGGATCGGTTCCAATTAATCTTAAACCCTATTAGGGATTGAAACGCCGTGAGCTGCCAAAGGCTTAAGAAATCAGCAGCCGTTCCAATTAATCTTAAACCCTATTAGGGATTGAAACGCACGGCAGCGCAAGGTATTAGAGGAGATTCGAGTTCCAATTAATCTTAAACCCTATTAGGGATTGAAACTATTTTTGAGATTTAAGCTGATTAAAGTGGAAAAGTTCCAATTAATCTTAAACCCTATTAGGGATTGAAACCACCAGTAGGCTGCCAGTAATACTCGCTAGTGTTGTTCCAATTAATCTTAAACCCTATTAGGGATTGAAACGGTCCGCTCGGATTTATCAAGCCCATAAAGCAGGGTTCCAATTAATCTTAAACCCTATTAGGGATTGAAACAACAGGTTAATGTAGGAGATATAAACCTGTTAACGAGTTCCAATTAATCTTAAACCCTATTAGGGATTGAAACGCTCCCTACGAAACCACACACGCCCGGATACCAGTTCCAATTAATCTTAAACCCTATTAGGGATTGAAACGGGATTGGCCATCTTTTACTGATGCTCCGTGGTCTCGTTCCAATTAATCTTAAACCCTATTAGGGATTGAAACACTTTTATTTTTTCTATCGCCTATTAAGATAAAAGTTCCAATTAATCTTAAACCCTATTAGGGATTGAAACACTTTTTCGCCATTATCACGCCGAACCGCGTCGAGTTCCAATTAATCTTAAACCCTATTAGGGATTGAAACTTATCTTCCATAGTTCCCCCCCCCCTTAAAAGATGTTCCAATTAATCTTAAACCCTATTAGGGATTGAAACAAGGTTATCGGGGTCTTTATTTAGGAATAACGCGTTCCAATTAATCTTAAACCCTATTAGGGATTGAAACTATTAAGGCTATCTTCCAAATCTTCCAGATACTCGTTCCAATTAATCTTAAACCCTATTAGGGATTGAAACATCGAGATGGTAGGCTATGCACTCAAGCTATCTACGTTCCAATTAATCTTAAACCCTATTAGGGATTGAAACTTTTTCCCAATACTGATTGACCCATCCCGCTCGTGTTCCAATTAATCTTAAACCCTATTAGGGATTGAAACTAGCTTCTAAAGCTTCAATCCTTGATAATAGTTCGTTCCAATTAATCTTAAACCCTATTAGGGATTGAAACCAACTATCATCATCCCAACTTAAGATGGGATGATTGTTCCAATTAATCTTAAACCCTATTAGGGATTGAAACCACGGGAATTGTCGCAGGGTAGAGATAATTTGTTTGTTCCAATTAATCTTAAACCCTATTAGGGATTGAAACAGTGACAGTTTCAAGCAGTCAGTAGAGGACGGAAGTTCCAATTAATCTTAAACCCTATTAGGGATTGAAACTCTGGAGAAATAATGCTCGGTTCGACCGCGTACCGTTCCAATTAATCTTAAACCCTATTAGGGATTGAAACTTTATACACATCTTTGATCCGTAGTTCTAAAGTTTCAGGTTCCAATTAATCTTAAACCCTACTAGGGATTGAAACGATTTTAGGCAGTGGCTATATTGCTATCTGCACAGTTCCAATTAATCTTAAACCCTATTAGGGATTGAAACATCACCCGATCCGATACTTCCATTGACAATTAAAGTTCCAATTAATCTTAAACCCTACTAGGGATTGAAACTTTATCAGATGAAGATGTCAGTATTAAACCAGAAGTTCCAATTAATCTTAAACCCTACTAGGGATTGAAACATCATCGCTATTTTGCCTATAAAGTGGAGGCAGAGTGTGGGGTGTGAGGTGTGGGGTGTAGGGTTTTACCGATAAGAGCCAAAGATAAGTAGTCGTGCAAAATTAATTTCCTAGTGAAGATAGGCAAGAGGCAAGGGGCAAGAGGCAAGAGGTGGTTAGATATGTGTAATTAATTTTGCTTAGGTACTTATTATCCAACAAGGTTTTTAGATTTATTCAGCAGACCCTATTGATCTTTTAATTAAAAATGCTTCCATACCCAAAGCTTTTGCCCCTTGGTAATCCTCTTTTTTACTATCGCCAATATGCCAAGCTTGTGCCGAGGGACAATCATGTTTTTGCAGGGCGATTTGAAAAATTTCAGCATCGGGTTTAGCTGCTCCTGCCTGAGAAGAAATCGTGATCGATCGAAAAAAATACTCTAAGCCTAATTCTGCCAAAACTTGGTAGATACGACTATCAAAATTAGAAATAATGCCCAACTCGATCCCCTGAATCTGCCAGAGTCTTAAAGCGGGAATGACATCCTCGTACAGGACCCAAGGCTCGGCCGTGGCAAAATGATGATAAAGTTCGCCAAAAAAAGCCTCAAAATCGGGAAATCGTTCCAGATAACCTAAATCATTAAAAACTGCCCCAGTCAGCGATCGCCACCAGCGATACTCTAACTGAGGAATTTGTGCCGGTTCAACCTTAGGAAAAGCTAGGGGGGGAGAAGTGGGGAAAATAGCCAAGAAAGACCGTTCTAGAGGCTCGGCCGCCACCTGTACCCCAAAATCCGCCGCTATTTGACTATAAATTGCTCCGACACTGCCTTTTACTCCAAAAAGAGTCCCCACAGCATCGAGAAAAATAACTTGCGGTTTCTGCATGAGAGTTTTGTCTATAACCGTCGAATTGAGGTTTTTAGGGTCGGCCCTTTAGGGGGCCTAACACACCTAACAATTGCTCATTTTAAAGGATTATGGCGTAAATTCTCGGATCGCTTGCCAAACTCTTAATGCCTCTGCCACCGTCCATGCTTGGGCAAAAGCACCCCTAGGGGTAAAAGGGGCATTACCATCGAAAATTTCACTTAAATTACCGATACAGCTATCCTGAAGATGGTCGATCATCGGTGTTAAAAAACTCTCAGCTAGAATGGGATCGCGATAGACTTTCAGATGGGCCTCGATAAATGCCCCTAATAACCATCCCCAGACTGTCCCCTGATGGTAGGCACTATCTCTTTTTAAGCGATCGCCACTGTAAACGCCACGGTAATCAGGATGATCCACATCTAGCGATCGCAAACCGCGAGAAGTCAACAATTTTAAAGCACAAATATCGACAATAGCCTTTTTCTGTGGGGAATTTAATAACTCCTCCACCGACAAAGACACGGCAAAAAGTTGATTCGGTCGTAAACTGGCATCATTACCCTTGTCCGTATCCAAAACATCGTAACAATACCCCAGAGAATCATCCCAGAAGCGAGAAAACCCTTTTAAGGTCATTTTTCTCATTTTTTCGTAATCAGTGGCATCCATGCCCAAATAATGGGCAAATTGAACCATTATTTTTAGGGCATTGAACCAAAGGGCATTAATTTCTACGGGTTTGCCGATGCGGGGAGTAATCACCAGATCATCAACTTTGGCATCCATCCAAGTCAATTGTACTCCCGCTTCGCCGGCATAGATCAAACCATCGTCATCTAGGTGAATATTGTAGCGAGTACCGCGACGAAACCAAGCGATCACTTCCTTTAAAGCGGGATAAATAGTTCTGAGAAACTCAAAATCTTGGCTTTGGTTAAAATAGGAACGAATGGCTTCAAAATACCAAAGAATAGCATCGACAGCGTTATATTCGGGCATTTCTCCCCCATCGGGCAGTAAATTCGGCAATAAACCCCGGTCTAGATAACGGGAAAAAGTTAGTAAAATCTGACGGGCGATCGCAGGTCGGACTGTAGTCAAAGTTAATCCTCTTAGGGAGATCATCGTATCGCGACCCCAATCACCAAACCAAGGATAACCCGCGATGATCGTTTTGCCGTCCGGTTGATCCAGGAGAGGACGACTAACGATAAACTGGTCGGCAGCGAGGGTAAGTTGTTGAATCCATTCGGGCTGCTGGGGATTAATCAGACTATTCTCGTAGCGATAGCGAGACTCTAGAGAAGATTGACCGTCTAAATTCGGATCGGGACGGGTACTAGCGGCAATTGTCACCGATTCTCCTAGTTTGAGAGTAGCCGAAAAACTAGCCCCATGGAGATGATTTTCCCGATCGATTAAACCACGATAACGTTCCACGGCCAAATCAAAGCGATAATACCAGATATGAGCGGGAAAAACCTGTCCCTGACTGATTAATAGATAAAAAGGTACAGCATGGTTATATGCAATCACCCTCACTCCTTTTTCCAGAGGACTAATAGCCATTTGCCAGTTAAAACTCTGGGTATTGCCGTGAAAATCACGATAATTGACAAAAGCAGTCAGATTGAGAGTTAGGGGAGAATTGCCACGACGGTAGGTATAGTGAGTATAGGTGGTATTTTCTCCCTGTTCCATCCAAATGCGCTTTTCTAGTAAGGCATCCCCGCAGGTAAAAGTCCAGACGGGAATTGTGCCTTCCAGATGAAAACTTTCGATATTAATATAGCCTTGCGGTTCGATCGTAGCACCTAACCAGCGATTGCTGGCCAGATGATAAATTTTCTGGTTATATTGTACCGATTCATCGATTTTAGTCACAAGAAGCGTTCTTTTCGTCGGTGGAGCCAAAGCAGCGATCAACAGGCCATGATAACAGCGAGTTAGCAATCCGGCCACAGTTCCCGCAGCAAAACCCCCAATACCATTAGTGACTAACCATTCCCGCTTTTCAGCCACCGGGAGACAATTACAGATATCTCGACCGAAACGGAGCTTGACCATGGGCTTCCCAATTCCTAGTAATTTTGTTATAATTGAAAATTGTGTCTTTATATCTATAGAGTAACTCTATCTTAAGGAGGAAAATCGGCAGTGAGTAAACGTACTTTAGAAGGAACCACGCGCAAACAGAAGCGCACTTCCGGATTTAGAGCGAGAATGCGTAGCGTCAACGGACGCAAAGTAATTAAAGCTCGTCGGAAAAGAGGGCGCTATCGTTTAAGTGTTTAGGTTATTCTGGGAACCGACTAATTTTCGTGGGACTACCCCAAATTCATCGCTTAAAACATCGACAGGATTTTCAAGCTGTCTATGGAAAAGGGAGGCGTTATCACGGTTCCCACTTAACCTTAATTAGTTTAGAGGATTCTTGCCCAGATGCCCCCGGCCCCAGTCGTTTTGGTATCTCGATTAGCAAGAAAGTTAGTAAAAAAGCGGTGGTTCGTAATCGACTAAAACGGCAAATGCGAGCGGTAATTCGGCAGTTATTGCCAGAAATAGCGGCAGGATGGCGAGGGATAATCATTATCCGTCCCGAGGCGATCGAGTGCAATTATGAACATTTTTTGCGAGAATTAAAGCAGTTGTTAGTGAAGGCCAATATAATTCATGGGCATTAAAGAAGAAACTTTTTATGAAGGGGGTCCGCACATCGGCGACCTAATCATCAATATACTGCTAGGATTTACGGTGATTTGTTTACCTTTGACCGTTGGGGCAGTAGTACGGGCAATCTGGTTAAGATATAAGATAACTGATCGGCGGATTTCGATCACCGGGGGTTGGATGGGACGCGATCGCACGGATATTATCTATTCAGAAGTGGCAAAAGTGGCAAAAATGCCGAGAGGAATTGGTGTTTGGGGGGATATTGTCGTAACTCTCAAGGATAGAAGTCGTTTAGAAATGCGCGCGATGCCGAAATTCCGGGAAATTCATGACTATATTGCCGAAAGAGTCGCCGATAAAACCGGTCGTCCCCTAGAATCGATCATCAGTCAATAAAACAAAATAATCGATCGCCGCGATTCGATAAATTAGATTTGTCAAAGTGAACCCCCATTAAACGAGAAGGCATAGATTAAACCCATGGATTTTGGAGTCGGATTTATTTCCACAAATATCATGTTGCCAATCCTAGATTTTTTCTTTCGGATTGTGCATAGTTACGGTTTCGCCATCATTGCTTTAACGCTAGTGGTGAGATTTGCCGTCTTTCCCCTCAGCGCCGGCCAGATTCGCAATATGAGAAAAATGCGAATCACTCAACCCTTGATGAAGGAAAGACAGGCAGAAATTCAACAACGCTACAAAAATGACCCCCAAAAACAACAGGAGGAAATGGGCAAATTAATGCAGGAGTTGGGCAATCCCCTAGCCGGTTGTTTACCCCTGTTATTACAAATGCCGATTCTTTTGGCTTTATTTGCGACGCTGCGGGGTTCCCCTTTCTCGGATATTAACTATACCGTCGATTTACAAGTGCTGCCAAGCGAACAAATCGCCCTCGTGCAGCGCCAACCCTATGCCACCAAACCCCAAAACGTCTATATTGACGAGTCTCTCCACTATCCCATTACCGCTTTTTTACCCCAAGGCAATAAAATCGCCCCGGGAGAACAGGTAAAAATCGACCTGCAAAACGACCAGGGCAAGTCTTTAAGCCAATTAGCCACGGAAGCACCGGAAAATAACCTAAAACCCACCTACGAGGTGGTTAAAGGTCAAGAACTGGTGCAAGTTAATGAAGACGGTTCCATCGTCGCTTTAGCCCCCGGAGATGCCAGTATTAAAGTTATCGTGCCGGGGATTGCCGCTAATACGGGTTTTCTCTTTATTGAGGCCCTGGGAAGAATTGGGGCAACCGGTGCGAATGGTGAAATTCACTGGGATATCTTGGCGATGGTGATCGCTTTCGGTATTAGTATCTATGTTAACCAAGAGTTATCCGGTGCCGGCGCACCTTCGGGGGGGGCAGCTCAACAACAGCAAACGGTGAATAAAATCACCCCGATAATTTTTAGTATGATGTTCCTGTTTTTCCCCTTACCGGCCGGGGTATTGATGTATATCTTAACCGCGAACATCTTCCAAACTATTCAAACGGTGATTTTGATGCGGGAACCGTTACCAGAAAACCTGCAAAAATTGGTAGCGGAACAGGAAAAAACGGAAAAAACCCGCGATGCTCTCCCCTTTGAAAAACGTTCTAGCAAGAAAAAGGAAAAAACATCGTAATGAGTATATGGGAGCAAAATAGCGAGAAAGCTAAACAATGGCTGGAAAAACTGCTAAAGTTGATGGCCATGCCCGCAGATGTCCAGATTGGTGTGCAGGAATTGGGAACTGGACCTTCCTCCTGTTGGTTAATTATTGATAGCAGTCAATTGAGTCCCCAACAACTGGAACTTCTCCTCGCTAACAAGGGTGAGGGACTCGATGCGATTCAATCCCTAGCTAATACGATTCTGAATATTGGTGTCGAGTCGGCAGAACATCAGTTCTATATTGTCGAAATCAATGGCTATCGTCAACAAAGACAGGCAGAACTTTTCGACTGGGTTAATCAAGCGGCAACGCAAGTGCGGCAAACAGGACAGGAAATAGAATTAAAAGCCCTATCTTCGGCGGAACGTCGCCAAATCCATGCCTTTTTTCAGGAAGAAAACGATTTAACCACGGAAAGTCGCGGCGTGGAACCCGATCGCCGGTTAGTAATTCGTTTAAAATAAGACCAAAGGGTGGGGTAAAACCTGCCCTCTTTTTTATTTTAGGCTTTAGTCTTCTTGCTCACTCTAAAATTGAGTTGAGAATTACCACAGCCATGGAGATATAAAATCAGAAAATACGACCACCTCGACGGTTGGGAGCTAAACCACGATTACTGGGTGTAAAGCAGTAGGCATCGCGATTGATTCGTCGAATATTCTCTTGTAAAAATCGATCACAATTGCCCTCTGGAACGATAATTGTTTGATAGAGCGATTTTCCCGATAGATTACTATAGTAAGGAATCCAAAGAATACCCAGATTTTGAAATCCATATTTGAAGTGTAGTTCTTCCCCGCGTTTCTTTGCTTCCTGTTCGGTCTTCCAAGCTGACTCGGCAATTACTCGCAGACCTTCAAAATCGGCACTGTGCCAGTCAAGACGTGGAGCAGCGAAAACCTCACCGAAAAATGTACTCGAAAATGCCATGGAGATCATCAATAAAGTGATTTCTTTTCTGATATTCACCAAAAATTGATAACTGAAATATTTTTTATTTTAACCTCAGTTCGAGATAAGCCGAAACCCTAATTTTACCGTAGCCAGTCAGCCCTATTCTTTCCTGAAAGTCATGGCAAAATCTGCTTAACCCGAACTGACCCTAAATAGGTCAAGAGAGAAAAAGTCTCTGAGCGGGGATGGGGGATAGGGGATAGCGGGGGAATACAGACCCTACCGGCTAATACCTAACCCTCAAACCAGTTTAATCCCCATCGGGATTTTAGACCGATTCCTGGGATGGAATGGAAGTGGCTTCGGACTGATCAGCGTTAGGATCCGCCTCTTTGGGGGCGGCCACTTTTACCAAAGCATGACGCAAAACCTGTTCTCCGAGAGTGTATCCCCGCACTAACTGCTCCACCACTGTGCCTTCGGGATGTTCATCGGTGTACTGCCGCATCATCGCTTCGTGGTAGCTGGGATCAAAGGGTTGACCTTCCGGACGCATGGGGGAAACGCCTAAACGCTTGAGACTGTCCACTAAGGTTTTATAGACCCCTTGGTAACTCTTGTGAATACCCATCTCGCCATCATTAGCCGGTTTAATTTGAGTACGGGCGCGCTCAAAATTATCCACCACGTCAAGAATTTCCATCAGGGTTTTGCCCTTGGTTTTTGTTTCCAGTTCCTCTTTTTCTTTCTCTGTGCGTTTGCGAAAATTGTCGAACTCGGCCGCTAGACTGATATAGCGTTTCTTATAAGCATCAACCTGTTGGGTTTGCTCCTCTAACTGCTGCTTGAGAGTGTCGATTTCCTCTTGTAGAAAATCGATAGTCATTCCGCCTACGAGGGAAAATTCCTCGCTAGAGGCGGCCTTGTCCGTCACCGTTTTGGCCTCATCGGTGACACTGGTTTCTGATTCGTTGGCAAGAGATTCAGGGGAATTAGAAAAGGATTCTTGGTTTTCTTCGAAAATTGCTGAGGTATTTGGTTCTGCACTCATGGTATACAATTATAGTGGGGAATTTGGCAATATATGACCATTTACTGCTAATTTTGGTCTTTAAGTACCAGCTAATAATCAAGGTTTAACCCTTAATGTAACATTTTGTGGACAATATCCGTAACTAGATATATAGTAGGTTTCATCAGAATGAGGTATGGGCAAGGGGCTTAAACCCCTTGTTGGCAAAACTTGTCGATACCTCAGTAACGTGAAAAGCACGATAGGCAGCCCGGATAAATAATCAGTGATCTAGAAAAATTTTTGCTAAAATGCAATTTTCTCAGTAAAATTGGAAAGATTAAAGGGTAGTGGAGAGGTTAGGAATCGTCTATGACATTTTCTTCCAAGAAAACCCGTGCTGTTGCCCTACGCAATTACTTTTCCCCCTTTGGTAACAAGTTGGTGCAGTCGGGCTATATCGGTGCCGAGCAAATGCAACAGGCCCTAGTGGAAACACGGAAATCGGGAGGATCGTTAGTAGAAATATTACAAAAACTAACCGGGCGACCTTTGCCCCCAGATTTACAGCGACAGTATAAGAAAAACCAGTTATTTGAACTAAAAATTCTCTACGGAGTCGAATCTATCGACCCCGAATTGAGCGATGTGGATGGACTGGAAATAGCCAGACTGATCGATTCTTTGATTCCGATCGATCTTTGTCGTCGCTATCGTCTCATCCCCCTGCGTCGAATCGAAGGAGAGCCGGCTTCAATTTTGATAGCGATGGTCGATCCCGACAACCTAGAGGCTACGGACGATATTAATCGTATCCTCCGCCCCAGGGAGTTAAGTTTACAGCGTTTAGTGATTACCAGCGAAGATTATGAAAGATTACTGGAAAAATTCCACTGGGCCCAACCGGAACTAGAAAGGGAAAAAGCCAGACTCGAAAAAGAAAAAGAACTGGAAAAACTCTCGGATATCACCGATATTGTCGCCAGTATTGAGGTGGTCTCTGGTGCTGACGATGAAGTGGCCGATGATCTCGGAGAAGGAGACGCTAATCAAGCCCCCGTCATCAACCTGGTCAATAAAATTCTAGCTAAAGCCCTACAGGAAGGGACTTCCGATATTCACATCGAACCCCAAGAAGAATTCCTGAAAATTCGCTTTCGCAAAGATGGAGTTCTTCATCAAGCTTTTGATCCACTGCCGAAAAGAATTACCCCGGCGGTTACAGCCCGTTTTAAAATCATGGCCGAACTCGATATCGCCGAACGTCGTCTTCCCCAAGATGGTAAAATTCGGCGGATTTATCAAGGGCGGAAAGTGGATTTTCGGGTTAATACCCTGCCCAGTCGCTACGGGGAAAAAGTCTGTTTACGGATTCTCGATAACTCGTCTACCCAGTTGGGTTTAGATAAACTAATCACCGATCAAAAGACCCTGCAAATCGTCCGAGACTTGGCCAGTCATCCCTTTGGTCTGTTGCTGGTGACGGGCCCCACCGGTTCGGGGAAATCCACCACTTTATACTCGGTGTTAGCGGAAAGAAATCACCCTGGGGTCAATATCAGTACCGCCGAAGATCCGATCGAATATTCTCTACCAGGCATCACCCAGGTGCAGGTAATTCGCGAAAAAGGCATGGATTTCGCCTCGATTCTGCGGGCATTCATGCGACAAGACCCGGATGTGATTCTGGTGGGAGAAACTAGGGACAAGGAAACGGC
>NZ_JASJFG010000028.1:0-2566 GCF_030065375.1 Microcystis sp. M49636_WE2
TAATACCGTGTTCTCACTCCCCCAAACCAGTCAAAGACAAAAAGAAATCCTGGAGATAGTTCTCGGCAACGGTTGGGACTATATGCGCGGGGTTTTAACCCTAGGAAAAACAGAAAATCCCCAGATTCCCACCCCAGAAGTTCTCAAAAAAATCCTCGTGGAATTGGGGCCTTTTTATGTCAAATTGGGACAGTTACTTAGTACCCGTCCCGATCTGCTACCTGCTAATTATATCGAGGCTTTAACTGCCCTACAAGCGCAAGTTCCTCCCGTTGCTTGGACAGATATAGAAATAGTCATCACCGAACAGTTAGCAAAACCGATCGAACAGGTATTTAAATATATTAATCCCCAACCGATCGCCGCGGGATCGATCGGGCAAATTCATCGGGCAACTTTATTATCTGGGGAGGAAGTAGCGATTAAAGTCTTGCGTCCGGGGATTGAAAAAATTGTCGCCCAAGATAGTGCCTTAATTAAGGTAATTGCTGATTTAGTTGCCCTCACAGAATTTGGTCAAAGTTACGACGTTGTTAACTTAGCAGAGGAGTTTATTAAAGCAGTCAATGCGGAATTAGATTTCACTCAAGAAGGTCATTATACTGACCAATTACGCTATAATTTAACCCAGAGTCGGTGGTCAGAACCAAAACAGTTAGTTATTCCTAAAATTTATTGGCACTTAACTAATTCCAAGCTATTAGTGTTAGAATGGTTAGAAGGAAAACAAATTTTAGAGGCCGATGTTTCTAGACCGCCAACTGAGCAAGCAATTTCCCAAAGAAAAAGCGAAATAACTAGAATTTTGTTTCGGTCATTTTTTCAACAAATTTATATTGATGGCTTCTTTCATGCCGATCCTCACCCGGGTAATATTTTCTATCTTGACGATGGTAGAGTAGCTTTAATTGACTGTGGTATGGTGGGCAGATTAGACCCACAAACTCAACAAATTTTAACAGAATTGTTATTGGCAATTGTTGACTTAGATGCGAAAAGATGCAGTCAACTAACTATTAAACTGTCCGAGTTAGTAGTCCCGATTACTTTAGTCCAATTAGAGGTGGATTATGAGCGGATGCTGCGAAAATATTATAACCTCAATTTAAATCAAATTAACTTTAGTGAGGTGGTTTATGAACTTTTGCAAATTGCCCGTCGCAATAGAATTAAACTTCCGGGTAATTTAGGTTTATTTGCCAAAAGTCTCGCTAATCTAGAAGGAACTGCCCGAAAATTTAATCCTGATATTAATATCCTCGAGGAAGTCAAACCGCTATTAACTAATATTCTCGAACAACAGTTAATCGGTAGCACTCCCCTACAAACTGCCCTAAGAACAGTTTTAGACTTGAAATCTTTTTCCCTGAAATATCCCCGTCAAATCGAAGTTTTACTAGATGGTTTAACCTCGGAAACTTTAAATGTTAATCTGAAAATTCGCGACTTAGATAATCTCCGTCGCAGTTTAGATAATTCCGCCAATCGACTAGCTTTTAGTGTAATTATTGGTTCCTTAATTATCGGGGCTGCCATCGTCACAGCCAGCGCCCAATCTCGGCAATTAACTATTATTAGTACCGTATTATTTGCTACAGCTAGTTTTATCGGTTTATGGTTAGTTATCGGTATCCTGCGATCAGGAAGATTGCGCTAGAAATTATCGCCATTAAATTAAGATTTGTTGTTGTAAAAATTTCGCCCACCGACTGGCCAATTCAACTTCAGTAAAAGGAATTTTTTCAGGCGATCCCTCCTTAAAAATAAATTCTAGAAAAGGGGAACCCTGCGGGGGAAGAGCATCTAAATCCACCACTTGATTATTAACTAACAAACGGATTTCTTTGACCTCCTCTAGGGAAAAAGTTTGTAAATTAATCACTCCCTTACGAGTTGGTTTTCCCCAAGTGATAATTTTATCTTTTTGACCTAAGACAGAATATATATCATACTTAGCTCGATCGAAGTTTTCCGCCCATTGTCGATAGATTTCCACTTTTTGGTATTCATTCCAACCACTCCAAGCCAACCAAATAAACAGAATTAATAAAGGTGTCCACAATAAACCGCGTTCCATAAACTATCGCCCCAAAATCCTGGTCAATTAATCGTATTTTAGGCTAATTTGCAGCCAGTAATTATCAGCCGTCGGCCTTTTTTCCCCACTTCCCAACCCGAAACGGTCAAACCCTTTGCTAATTTTTGGCTTTTTACTTGCTATAATCGAGTGTCGAATTTGAGTAGGAGACGGGAGAAAATGGCCGATTGGCAGGAAATAGAGGGGGGGATCACGGCCCCAAAAGGATTTAAATCCGCAGGGATGGCCGCGGGCCTAAAACCGTCCGGTTTGCCCGATTTAGCCCTAATTGTCTCGGAAACAGAAGCGATCGCCGCCGGAGTCTTTACCACCAGTCAAGTGCGGGCTGCTTGCGTCGATTATTGCCGTCAACGCCTACAAACTAAAGCCAGCGCCAGGGCGATTTTGTGTAATGCCGGCCAAGCAAACGCCGCCACGGGGGAAGCTGGATGGCAAGATGCTCTCGATAGTGCCGCCGCCTTGAGCCAA
>NZ_JASJFG010000815.1:0-5745 GCF_030065375.1 Microcystis sp. M49636_WE2
CAACTGCTTATGACTGAATCTACAAAAACCCAATGTCCTTACTGTGGAGTAGGTTGTGGTTTGACAGTCACCCCCCCCGCGTCGGCCGGACAAGCATGGAAAGTCTTCGGGGACAAGTCCCACCCCTCCAGTCAAGGTATGATCTGTGTTAAAGGGGCTACCGTAGCGGAATCAATCGATAAAAATCGCCTCAAAACCCCGATGATCCGCGATTCTCTCCAAGAGCAATTCCGTCCTTGTACCTGGGAAGAAGCCCTTGATCGCATCGTTAACCGCATTCAAACTCTAATCGCTCAGGGGGAAAAGGAAAGTATCTGTCTATACGGTTCGGGACAATTTCACACCGAAGATTACTACATCGCCCAAAAACTGGTCAAGGGCTGTCTGGGAGTCAATAACTTTGATGCTAATTCCCGTCTTTGTATGTCTTCGGCCGTGGCCGCTTATCGGGACAGTTTCGGGTCCGACGGTCCCCCCTGCTGTTACGATGACCTAGAATTGACCGATTGTGCCTTTCTGGTGGGGACAAATACGGCCGAATGTCACCCCATCATCTTTAACCGTCTGCACAAGTATCTCAAAGGTAACAAAGAAGCGAAATTAATCGTCGTTGATCCCCGCAGGACAAAAACCGCCGAGGCCGCTAATCTCCACCTCGCCATTAACCCGGGGACTGATATTGACCTATTTAACGGTATTGCTCACCTGTTAATGAATTGGGGTGCGATCGATACCTATTTTATCGATAAATGTACCCGAGATTTCCCCAAATACGCCGAAATTATCCGCCATTATCCCCCCGAAATCGTCGCGCATAAATGCGGCATCCCCATCGACGATTTAGAACAGGCTGCCCGCTACTGGGCCGAATCGAAAAGAGTGCTTTCCCTTTGGTCGATGGGTATCAATCAATCCAGCGAAGGCACGGCCAAAGCCCGCACTTTAGTCAATTTACACTTAATGACGGCTAATATCGGTAAGCCCGGGGCCGGTCCTTTTTCCCTAACGGGACAACCCAACGCCATGGGAGGACGGGAAGCTGGCGGCCTCTGCCATCTTCTCCCCGGTTATCGTTCCGTCAAAAATCCCCAACACCGGGCCGAAGTGGAACAAGCTTGGGGTTTACCTGCTGGTCGGATTTCTCCCGTCCCCGGTCGCGATGCTTGGAGTATGATTACTGGTTTGGAGACGGGAGATGTCAAACTTCTCTGGATTGCCGCCACTAATCCGGCTGTTAGTATGCCTGATCTAAAACGCACCAAGGCGGCCCTGTTAAAATCACCTTTTACTATCCATCAGGATGCCTACTATCCCACGGAAACCAGCGCCTATGCCCATTTATTACTGCCAGCAGCCCAATGGGGCGAAAAAACGGGAACAATGACCAATTCTGAGCGTATGGTGACGTTAAATAAGGCTTTTCGTCCTCCCGTTGGTCAAGCTAGGGCCGACTGGCAAATTTTTGCCGAAGTTGGTCGCCGTTTGGGGTTTCAGGCACAATTTAATTTTCAGGATTCGGCCGAGGTATATTCCGAGTTTGCCCGCTTGACATATAAACGTCCTTGTGATATGACGGCGATTAATTATGATCGCCTGGCCGAGACTCCCCGACCGTGGCCCGATTCCATCGATGAAATTTCCGCCCCTAAAACCGCTAATTCCGGGGAATTACTAGGTAATTTAGTTAAAGATGACGATAAAAGCCAAAAAACAGCCGCAAAACGCCTTTATACCGATGGTAAATTTAATACTGCCGATGGACGTGCTGTTTTCGCAGCTTACCACAGTAAAGGTCTAGCGGAACCCCCGGACGATGATTATCCCCTAGTGTTGACCGTGGGGCGTTTGTACGGTCACTGGCACACCCAAACCCGCACCGGCCGCATCGAGAAAATTGTCAAAATGCACCCCGCACCTTTTCTGGAAATTCATCCCCAAGATGCGGCAAAATTGGGCATAGAAGCTGGAGAATGGTTGGAGGTGCGTTCTCGTCGCGGTTCTGCCCGTTTTCCGGCTTTAATTACCAAAGCAATTGCTCCTAATTGTGTCTTTGTGCCGATGCACTGGGGGGCCCTATGGGCAGAAAATTCTGAGGCCAATAGTCTCACCCATCCGGCCGCTTGTCCGATTTCCCTGCAACCAGAATTAAAAGCTTGTGCCGTCAAATTGATCCCGTTGAAGTTTTTAGTTAATGCCGAATTATCTCCCGGTCAATTTCTGGCAACTCCCTAATCAAATAAGGGTTTTGATCCTAAATCCTGTTTTGAAAAGTTGATAACAATCAGCCATAAGTTAGCCAATGATAGTTAGTCAAGTTTTTAATTTCATTAGTGATTGTTTCGAGATACTGACAACGAGTTATCAGAATTTCTGACCTTTCTTCAATCGTTTCAAAATACTCATTAACCAGAGGTTCATCTACTAGAGACCACAATCTCTCGGCTGGCTGTAGTTCTGGTGAATAAGCAAAGTAGAAAATCGAGCATGATTCCATCGGGAACTTCAAGTTTTTGACTTCTATGCCACTGGGCATTATCTTGTACTAATAGGACAATTTTTTCTGCCGATAACCCGACATCTTGTGCAAAAGATTGATAGACTAAACTTAACCATTGATGATTAACTCTTGGGATTAAATACCAGAGTGTTTTCCCTGTTTTCGGCTCAACAAATCCCTAAACATATAATCATTCATAACGATGATGCACTAGGGCAGAAGGCTTTTCTTCTATTGGTACCCAGACTTTTCTAATGATTGGTTTTAAGCCAACTCGATGTTCGTCAAAGAATCAGACTTCTCCCTGAGAATTGGGAAATTTATCTCTTAATTCTTGGACTTTTACTGTTAAATTTTGCTGAAATTTTTCTTGTTCAACTGGGTCTACCTTTTTATGTTTTCTCCTGGGTTTTTGACAAGAATATCTCGACTTTTTTAAGTAATCCCATCCCCTTTGATTCCAAACTTTTTCTCGTCCCGTTTCCTTTTCTATCCATCGGGCTACCTTCGGACCTGTCCAGATTCCTCCATCCGCAGGACGTTCTTTCAGTTCTTCTTTTAATTTTTGAAATTGTTCTTCCTTCAATAAAGGTTCTTTTCCTCTCCGATGTTCCGCACTTTTTTTCTTGAGATTTTTAACTCCTTCTTCTCCTAATTCATTATATCTTTTGAGAATTCTAAAACTATACTGATAATCTAACCCCACAGCTACTGCCGCATTTTTGATTGTCCATCCTAACGATATTTTCCACAATAAGTGCCATCTTCTTGTTTCCACTGAGTCTTGACTGCTTCTGTATCTATCTTTCAGTTCCTCTGAACTTAGATGTTCGGCTAAGTAAGCTTTCTTGGGCATTTTATCTCCTCGTCTTTACTCGTTTTATTATAACAGGATTTAGTATGTGTCCCTATTTCGATTTCTCAACGTTTGTTTCTGGCACTTTTCCTGAAAAAAAAGTCCCTAAACCGTTTTCTAGCAAGGTTTTCACTGATATTCAGCCAACCCTAACTACATATTCTCATTCCGAGATTGCGATCGAACTAACCGATCTTTGCCAACGTTTTTTCCAGTGGCTAGTCGGTTCTAAGTCACAGAGTGCCTGTTCGCTGCGACGACGTTGTATAATCACTTCGGCTGGGTCGCTTAAAGTCGCGTCTCGATAGGGAATAGCGGCCTTAGTTTGCAGATGTTCCCATTCCTGTGCCGATAGAGATGGGGGTAAGGACAAAAAACTGGCTATTGTCCCTGGCGATCGCCGCCCGACGCTATCGGTGGCCCCAATCTGCAATCCTGCTAATTGTAAAGCCCTTCGCACCGAGGCAGCACAGGAATAGGTGACTAAATAACCCGTCGGACTCAGGCATTTGGCCACTAAAGCTAAAAACTCCACCGTCCACAGTTGCGGACATTTACCCGGGGAAAAGGGATCGAGAAAAATTGCCTCTGCTTGAAAACCCGCGTCAATCACCTTGGTTATCGTCTGTCGCGCATCCCCGATTAACAGTTTAGCGGTGAGATTAGGCAAGTCTAGCCGGTGATTATGGGCAAAATCGCTTAAATATTCGGGAATTGGTTGACTCCAACTATTTAAGAGCTTTTCTCTAATAGCTGCTAGGGGAACCACTCGATCGCTTTCCAAAGCTAATAATTCTACCCGACAATCCCCCCTAACTTGCCAAATGGCCGCCAAGGCCGCGGCGGCATTATACCCTAAGCCGTAACAAATGTCAAGAATTTTCAGATTATTGCTCTGGTCTGCTTTTGCTGCCAGACGACTAGAGAGGATAAATTTTTTCTCGGCTTCTTCCCTTGCCCCGGAGGTAGAATGATAACATTCGCCGAATTCGGTCGAAAAAAAGGTAGAAGAACCATCCTCAGTGACTTTTTGCGGGTAGACTTCGGGGGAGACAAGCATGGTGATGGAGAATGTCTTTGAGATGAATATCGGTTTCCAGCAGGCAAGCGTGACCACTATTGGGCAGAATCGTTAATTTTGCGGCGGGTAACTGCTGAATTAGGCGTTTAGCCTCCGCTACCGATGGTAACAGTCGGTCGCCTTGACTGGCTATCAATAACACCTCCAATTGCAGAGCTTTTAACTCGCTGGCACTAACCTGAAACCGTTGTAACTGGGATAAACGCCAGCTAATCGTCTTCGGTGGGACGTATTGCATGGCTTTGAGGAGAGAGCGGCGATCTTCCCGGGATATTCGACCGAGAGCGGCGAGAAAGGGTAAAATAGTTAGTGCCGAGCTGCCGTGGATGAAATCGGGCATTATCTGGGTGATACCGATTCCCAAGCTTAAAAGAGGTCTTTGATTAAAAGAAGAAGCAGGGTTAATTAAAATCAGTTTTTTAATTAATTTTGCTGATTTTGTCGCTATTTTCAAGGCTAAACAGCCACCAAAAGACTCACCGCAGAGATAGACTTTTCTCGATTGTCCCTTTAATTCCTGTGCCAATAAAGCAATCACGCAATCGCTTAATTCCTCCCAATCGCCGAGATATTGCGGGGAAATCGCCAAACAACGCAGATCGAAGTAAGGAGCAAGGTTGTTAATCTGACGATGGTACAGTTGACCGCTGCCATCCATTCCAGGTAAAAATACAAACAGGGGATAATCGGGACGGGGATGACGGGGAATAATCCAACTGACAGGTTGTTCCATGGTGCGAGAAGCGCGCTCGATGTTAAAAAAGTTTTTTTTAGTTATCTATTTTAAGGATAATTAATATTAGAGAGATTTGCCAATTTTAAGAGTAGTATTAACCCCCAACCTATGGATGGTTTTTCTCTGCTCCCCAACCCCTGATAGCTGATAACTGATAACTGATAACTGAATTAACTGAGCCAAATTTTTAGGCCGCCGCTAAATTAGCAGCCACGAAATCCCAATTAACCAACTTGGTTAAAAAGTCGCTGATGTAATCGGGACGACGATTTTGGTAGTCGAGATAATAAGCGTGTTCCCACACATCCATAGTTAGGAGGGGAACCTGTCCGGCGGTTAAAGGATTGTCAGCGTTGCCGGTTTTGGTAACTTTGAGAGTACCGTTATCGAGAACCAACCAAGCCCAACCGCTACCGAATTGAGTAGCGCCGGCGGTTTTGAAAGCTTCGACAAATTTCTCGAAACTACCGAAATCTGCGTTAATTTTATCGGCTAAAGCACCGGTAGGCGCACCGCCACCACCCGGTTTCATGCAGTCCCAATAAAAACTATGATTCCATGCTTGGGCGGCATTG
>NZ_JASJFG010000634.1:0-7780 GCF_030065375.1 Microcystis sp. M49636_WE2
GGAAATATTGCCGAGGAAGGGTCATATTCGGCACTGCTACCCGGCCGGCTTCCGAGTTGGCCAGCAGGGGTAAAATTGGATGGGTGTAGGGACTGGTAATGATTTCTAGTTGTCCGGTTTCCTGCATTAACCGGTGTTGCGGCAAGATACGACGCAGAATTTGACGCTGTTTGGAGATAATTCGCTGGCGATCGCTTAAATTGAAATTTTTTCCCTGTTCTAACCAGGCAGCGATTTCCGGGTCACTGTGAAAGATAGGATCGATCCAAGCGAGGTTATGCCAAGCCAAGAGATCGCTATAATCTTGGAGATGCCAATGGCTAATACACCAACTATGACCGTTTTCTTGACGCTGTGCGTATAATTGGGCGTAACGGGGATGCGGATCGATCAGGGTACGATGGTTAGCATCGAAAAAGTGTTCGAGGATAAAGTGTTTTTGTGCCAGGGTTAATTGCGCTTCCGGGGTGACGGTGAGAGCAAGATAGGGGTCTATAGCTAGTCCGTTGACGTAATCCTCTAATTGCAGGATTAAAGAGGGGACAAGGTTGACAGTTTGATGTAATTTGGGAAAACGTTCTAGAATCAGGATTAAATCGAGATAATCTTTCACCCCATGCAGTCGCACCCAGGGTAAGCGATATTGTCCCGAAGCATCGGTGCGAGTTTGAGATGATTTGTAGAGGGGTTGGTGTTGATGCCAAATAAAAGCGACGTAGAGAGGATAGGCCATGATAATACCGAGGAAAAGTGCATATAACAGGCTTTAAAGCCGTTATATTAGATAATAATGGACAATAAAGCCCATTATAGATTCTTAAAAGTTGATTTCGGTCACTACCATAATCCTATCAACTGGTTTTGAGGGGGTATCGTCTCTTTGTATTTGTTAAAGGATCGGCTCCTCTAGTGGTGATTATTTGCAGTTCAGCAGTAGAATCCCTAATACTTAACCCCACTACCCTAGGTCAAAAAGCAAAATTTCCGAGTCTTCTAGAGATTGAATAGCCAAAGAGGTTTCGTCTCTAATTGCCGCTCCATCCCCCACTTGTAAATACACGCCATTCAGGGTTATTTGCCCTCTAGCCACCTGTAACCAGCCATAACGACCGGTAGCCAAAGAGTGGGTGAGGGACTGGCCTAGGGGCAAAATTCCCGCGTAGAGATTAACGTCTTGATGGACTTTAACCGCGTTGCCAGCACCGGTGGGAGAGGCGATTAATTGTAGGGTATGGGGAGAAAATTCGATCGCTTTTTGTTCATAACTGGGTTCTAGGTTTTTTTGGTCGGGAATAATCCAAATTTGCAGAAGATGGAGGGGATTAGTGGCAGAATGATTAAATTCACTGTGTTTTATCCCTGTTCCCGCGCTCATACGTTGAATTTCACCCTGTCGAATCAGGGAACCTGTGCCGAGACTGTCTTGGTGTTCTAGTTCTCCCTCCAAAACATAGGTTAAAATCTCCATATCCTGGTGTCCGTGGGTGTGAAATCCTTTTCCCCCAATCACTTTATCTTCGTTAATAACTCTGAGACTCCTAAAATTAATCTGTTGGGGATCATAATATTGGGCAAAAGAAAAAGTATGATGGGTATCTAACCAACCATAGTTAGCGTGGCCTCTTTCCTCAGCTTTGCGTATAGTAATCATCAGTTTTCCTCTTTTTTATCTCTATATTCCCAGTCTATAAAATATTGCCAAAGTTGCATATTCTTTAACCGCTTTCGCAGAAACCCTGAAACCGATTATTCTGCAAATGCACCAATTAGGAATTGAGAAAAATACTGGACTTTAAGGTTTTAAATTTCCTCCTCGAATAAACCAAGTAATTGTGGCGCTGGTAAAAGCAGTGATAGCGACAATAGCTATTTGTTTCCAGTTTTTTAATTCCCCAACTTTCTCGATTAAATCGGGAATTTTTTGGGTTAATACTGCTTGGGATTGAATTGTTCCTTCAATTTTAGCCGTGATAATTTTGACTTCCGTGATTTCTTTGTGTAGGTTAATAAATTGCTTGTTATTTTCTTCTCTCAGGGTTTCTAGTTGTTGGCGATTATCTTCCTTTAGCGTATCCATTTGCTTGCGGGTTTCTTCTCGCAGGGAAGTCATTTGCTCGCGGGTTTCTTCTCGCAGGGAAGTCATTTGCTCGCGGGTTTCTTCTCGCAGGGAAGTCATTTGCTCGCGGGTTTCTTCTCGCAGAGAAATCATTTGCTCGCGGTTTTCCTGTCGCATTGCCGAGAGTAAGTCTTTCAATTCTTGAATATCATTGCTGGTAACAGTAGTCATAGAATTAACCCCAAGAGAATCTATTTAACCGGCACTCTTTGATTTTATTATATTTCACCTACGCTAAAAAGGTCAAATTCATCAAATTTAATTACTTCGGAGTCAGGATAACGGGTATCAAAACGATAACTGATCACGGTTCCTTTTTCTGTATCTAAAATGCTAAAAACCGTCAGATCATTACTGGCAATATAGGGTAAAGGTTGATTAACCCAATCCACTAGAGGAGCAATGTTCGGGATAATTGCTGGTAATCCATTGGGATTACCGATGGCCGCATAATTTCTATCGAGAGGTACAGGACGTTTTTTATCCCCTAAATGAGCGCCATAACTATTACCAACGTTAGAAGATTCGAGAAAATTCATACCCTTAGAACTAAGAAAACGATTCCATAAATGAGAATGACCATAAAAAACCAAATTAACCTTGGCTGATTCTAATAAGGGAATTAGATCACGAATAATATAATCATTTTCTTGGGGATAATCATAACGTACTGATCTAACTTTTCCCGTGGCATCCCGTTCAATTGTCGGCACAGGATCGGTGTAGGGTGGCACGATATTTCCTCCTAGGGTATGGGGAGGATGATGAAACATGACTACTTTATATTTAGCCTTTTGAAATGCTGGACTATTTAACTCTTTTTCTAACCATTGATATTGAGGACTACCCTGAGCAATTGGCTCAAAAATATGCTGACCATAACCCCAGCGTTCGGGTCTATCTAAATCTCTTTGATTTTCGTAATATCTTCCCCTTGTACTGGGTTCTAAATTGGGATTTCTCCAGATATTAGTAACATATAAAACCACTAAACGAATATCGCCAAAGGTGAGAGAATAATATTTATTTTGAGGCAAAGAAAAAATTTCTTCGTAGGTTTCTGTGTTAAAAGCATTATTTTTCAACCATTTTTCATTAATTGCTGCTGTATCCTCTGCTAGTTGTTTAGCAATAAATTGAGGAATAGCATCTTCAAACTGTTCATTTAAACCTGTGGAATTAGAAAATCTGCCCATAACTTCATGATTACCAATAGCAGGAAATAAGGGGGCATTTTGAATAATTTTCCCCCCTTTATAAATAGTCTGAATACCATTCTTGGTAAGAGTATAATTAGCACGACCTTGTAAACAGGGAAAGAATGCCCCACCACGACTATCATCAAACCATTCGGAAGCTCGATCGGGTATATTAACTAAATCTCCTGCTAAAAAAACTGCATCCACCTGTCCAATAGTTTCAATAACTTTTTGTAAATTAGCGGCAGTCATAGGCATTAATTGATGATCGGAAGTGAGCAGAATTTTGAGATTAGTTCCTTTTTTGGGTCTTGGGGTAAGAGTATAAATATCACTTCTAATCGCCCTATTTTCCTGAAAACTGGTGACTTGATAGGGAATCCTTTCCCGCGGATTTAAATCAGTAATTTCGGCCTGATGTCGCCAGATTTCTCGCTCGCTTAAAGATTGATAAGCTTCAAGGGTTCTCGATTTGGCATCTTCTCTAACTCTAGTTAATTTGCTAGTACGAGCGAGGACCATTTTCTCTAGTTTTTCCCCGTAGCGCACCTGATGACCAGTGCCAAAAAATTCCGTAAACCAAATCACTTGTATTGATGTTTCGGTGGGTAATTGTAAAAAAGGTTCGGTTAAAAGTTGATCCTTGTTCATTGTCGCTAAAAGATAACTGCTGTACTGCATTTAAACAGTCTTAAGGAATAATTGAGATAGTCCACAGCTTAACCGGCAATAACTAGCAGATTCCCTATTTTATCGGCTAATCTAAAACCTTAGACTCTAACTGCTGCCGTTGCCAGAGATTTTGATAGACTCCGGGGACTGCGATTAACTCCTCGTGGGTTCCCATCTGGACAATTTCTCCGCGATCCATGACAAAAATGCGATCAGCAGTGGCAGCGGCCAATAATTGATGGGAGATAAAAATCACGGTTTTTTGGCTTTCTTGGGCGAGATTTTCCAAAATAGCCGTGGCCGTTTGATTATCGACGCTAGATAGGGCATCATCAAGGATTAAAATCGGTGCTTGGATGGCTAAAGCGCGCGCTAAAGAGACCCGTTGACGTTGACCCCCAGAAAGAGTAATCCCACGTTCTCCCACTAAAGTTCCGTATTTTTGCGGGAAATTCTCGATTTCCTCCTCAATTCTCGCTTGTTTGGCCGCCGATTTCACTGCTGGAAAATTCAGCAGCGGATCGCCGTAACGGATATTATCTTCGATGGTGGTACTAAATAAAAAACTTTCTTGGGGAACATAAGCGATCGCTTTTCGCAGATCTTCAAGAGCAATTTGAGTCACATCTTGATTATCAATAAATAACTGTCCCTCGGCAATATTCAATAGACGGGGAATAGCGTTAGCAAGGGTAGATTTTCCCGACCTGATCGCACCGACAACCGCTACTGTTTCCCCCGGATTAATGGTAAAAGAAAGAGATTTTAAGGCCGGTTCCCTAGCATCAGGATAGGAAAAAGTCAAGGCTTTGGCGGTAATTTTTCCTTGAATATTTTTTAAGTGAATACAATCGGCATTGTCTTTAATTTTAGCCTCGGCTAACAGGATAGTTTCTAGGCGATCAATACTCACTTCTCCCTGTTGGTAGGCAGTAATAGTAAAACCTAATAAAGCAGTAGGAAAAACTAATCTTTCCGCCAAAATTAACAGAGCAATAAAGTCCCCAATGGTGATATTACCCGCTATAATTTGTCTAGTACCCAGGGCAAGCAAGGCCAATAAACTTACATAGGCTAAAGCTTCAATCAGGGGAAAAAGAAAATTACGAGTCTGGACTAAATCTAAATTAGCCTGTAGTAATTCACGATTTCTTTGCTTAAATGCTAGGCGCTCGTTACCTTCTTGGGCATAGATTTTAATCAGAGTAATACCACTCATATCCTCTTGAATTAAATCGCTCAGATGTGAGAGTTTTTCTTGTACTTTTTTCTGTTGCCGCTGCAGACGACCACTAAATAACTGCACAGCAATTAACATCAAAGGATAGACAGAAATAGCGGCGATTGAAAGGGGAATATGAATCGCTAACATTACGGGCAAAGTTAAACCATAGGCAAAAAAAGTATTAGCCAAACTGAGCAAAGCAAAACCCACCAGACGACGGATATTATCCACATCGCTAGTGGCACGGTTGATTAAATCTCCTGAAGTTTGCCGCGAAAAATAGGCAGGTTCAAGGGTTAATAAATGCTGAAAGATTTTTTGTTTAAGATCGAACTCTACCTGACGACCGATCCCGAATAATAGCACTCTGGAAATCATGCGGATAAACCACATAATCGAGGCTAAAGCGATAATAAAAATCACATAGTAAATGATTTTTTGGAAGTCAAAGGATTTACTTAAATCATCGATGCTATCCCGGATTAAAAGCGGTATATAAACACCCAAAAGATTAACAACAAGCAAAGCAACTACCCCCCAAGTTACTATTTGGCAATGGGGGCGTAGATAATTTGCTAGTTTTTTAATGCGAGAATAAGCCATATTCAGTTATCAGTTATCAGTTATCAGTTATCAGTTAGAACAGGGAACAGGTAAAAGGGGGCATAGATAATCAGTGGGTTATTTTTCTCCTTGTCCTGATTTAGTGGCGGTTTAACATTAGAACAACCCGTGGGCGGTTTACCGGGGGGTTTATCAATTTTAGCTTAATAGCCGTCGTTTTTCTGAACCTGTCGTTTTTGTTTGTCCGACATTTAAGTTACCTCTGTTTGATGCTGCCAAAATTCAATCAGCTAAGACGTATTTAAACCGCTTATTCTTAGATTAGCTGAATCTCCCTCAATCCCTTTACTGTTGCCAGAGTGCAAGAGTGCCTCATCTCAACAAGCAATTTAAGTAGGTAGGCGTTAAAAGTTGTCAGATGCCCCCCTTATTAAGGGGGGATTAAAGGGGGGACTAAGGGGGGGATCGGCACCCCCCTTATCAAGGGGGGCAGGGGGGATCGAACCTAAAATCCATTTTTAATTTAATTATAACCAGCTACTTAAATACCCGGGCAGCTTATTACATTTTGGGCGCACGCAGTTCGATAAACTCACTGACCACGATGCGCCCCTACCATTGGCGCAATAATATTATTGTAGGAGCGAATTGCCTTCGCCCTCTTTTAATAACTGCTGCTGGTCATCATAACTGGGAGAGATTCACAAATGTGAGATGCACCCAACCGATAATCAGTGAACTGCAAACTCAAACCCGATAACTGAGTCAAGATAGCTAAAAAATCCCCATCGCCCTACCATGCGTTTCAGACAAATTTTTATGCTTTTATTACATGACTGGCAATATTTTGTAACAATCTATACGAATTTTCCTGTTGAAGACTGTAAATTTAAGTTAATTGCTTCGGTGATAACCCTGAAATAAACTGATCTTTCTAGCCCAGATGACCAAAAACCGCCCCTATCTATCTATCCACTCCTCAAAACTGTTATGCTTCTAGAAAAAATCTCTTAGACAAAAACTACTGCTAAATCTCCCCAGATGGAGAAGCAAAAGCGATCAAGAGATAAAAATAGTCAAAGCCTCCTTACTGAATCAACAGTTACTTTCAAGAAATTTTCTCGGTTATCACCGCAGTCAGTTAGGGGAAGTAATGAGAATTTTTCACCGTTTCATCACCTTTGTTTAGTTTCTAATCACGATTTTTTAGTCCATGAGTAAACTTTCTAGACGTAGATTTATCTTCACTGCCGGGGCAACTGCCGTAGGAACAGCAATTCTCCACGGTTGCGCCACTCCCAATAATACCGCGACCAGTCCCTCCCCGGCCGGCAGTCCTGCCGCTTCCCCCGCTGCCGGTGGAGAAACTCCCGAAGTCACCACCGCTAAACTAGGTTTTATTGCCCTCACCGACGCTGCCCCCTTAATTATCGCCAAGGAAAAAGGTTTATTCGCTAAACACGGGATGCCCGATGTACAGGTGATGAAACAAGCCTCTTGGGCTGCAACCCGGGATAACCTCGAATTAGGTTCGGTGGGTAACGGTATCGATGGGGCGCATATTTTATCCCCCATGCCCTACCTAATGACCTTGGGCAAAATCACCAAACAGCCAGTACCGATGTATATTCTGGCGCGTTTGAATACCAACGGTCAAGCGATTTCTGTGGCTAACGAATACATGGATCTAAAAGTTGCCCTCGATAGCGGTGTACTGAAAGAATCCTTCGCTAAAGCTAAATCTGCGGGCAAAGAAGTTAAAGCCGCCGTCACTTTCCCCGGTGGTACTCACGATCTCTGGATGCGCTATTGGTTAGCCGCCAGCGGCATCGATCCGAATAAAGATCTATCCCTAATTGTTGTTCCTCCGGCACAAATGGTGGCTAACATGAAAGTCGGCACGATGCAAGCTTTCTGTGTGGGGGAACCTTGGAACGCCCAATTAGTTAACAAAAAACTCGGTTATTCGGCCTTGATTACTGGGGAACTGTGGAAGGATCACCC
>NZ_JASJFG010001040.1:0-18324 GCF_030065375.1 Microcystis sp. M49636_WE2
GAGAGTCCAGAAAATCCTTGCCCAGTGGGGAATTGCCTCCCGAAGAAGGGCGGAGGAGATGATCGTAGCCGGCCGGGTGAGACGGAATGGCAAAATCGTGCAGTTAGGAGAAAAAGCCGACCCCGAAAAAGATCACCTAGAGATAGACGGAAAAAAAATTGAACCGGCCAATCGTCCCAAAAGATTGTATATACTGATCAACAAACCCATTGGTGTGGTTTCTACCTGTAAGGATCCACAAAACCGGCCGACGGTAATCGACCTTTTGCCCGACTCCCTCGCCAGCGAGACAGGGTTACATCCCGTAGGCAGGTTGGACATCAACACCACTGGGGCTTTACTCCTCACCAACGACGGTCAACTGACCCTCACCCTCACCCATCCCCGTTATCATTTGCCCAAAACCTATCGGGTTTGGCTAGATGGTGCGATTGATAGACTTGCTCTCCAGCGTTGGCGAGAAGGTATCCTCTTAGAGGGAAAAAAAACCTTACCCGCACAGGTTGAGATACTCAAGCAAACCGACCAAAAAACCCTACTAGAAGTTATTTTAGTGGAGGGAAGAAATCGGCAGATTCGCTCTGTAGCCGAAGAGTTAGGCTATCGCGTCCTGAAACTTCATCGCAGTGCCATCGGTCGTATTCAACTAAACTCTGGTAATAATTCCCCCTTACCCTTGGGTGATTACCGTTTTTTAACCCTTGATGAACTGAAATATTTAAAGAACCAGATTAACTAAGCTGAAAGTCAGCCCTAATAGCGATATGTTTCGCCTTCTCCAATCACAACTCGACCCCCAGCGTAAACAGCGAACCAAATTACTGGAAATCGGCGTTTATTTGCAAAAAAATCGCCTAGAACAGTCCCTTTCTCTCGAGGAAATTGCCCAGAAAACCCTAATCCCGCGCCATCGCCTAGAAGCGTTGGAAGCGGGGGATTTGGAGGCATTGCCCGAACCGATTTATATTCGTTGGTTAATCAAACAATTTGCCGATAGTCTGTCCCTGGATGGTGAGACGATTAGCCGACGTTTTCCCACCAAGGTCAATAACTTTTTTAGGGGAACAAAACCGTCTTTATCGCTGCCAAGTCTTCAAATTCGCCCGATTCATCTCTATTTTCTCTATTTAATCTTAGTTATTGGTTCCGTACAAACCCTATCCCACGTCCTGCAAAAATCGGTACTGCAATCGAATCGCTTACCGCCGCCTTCCTTGCCACAACAGCAAATTGTCCAACGGAAAAGCAATCCCCTTCAACCGGTAGCCAACAAAACCAGTAATAATCAGCAGCTGGTGGTGGGGGTAAAACTGGAGGATGACTGCTGGCTGCGGGTGGTGGTGGATGGGAAGACAGAATTTGAGGGTGTGCTGCCCCAGGGAACCCATCGCACTTGGCAAGCAAACCGAGAATTAACCGTGAGAGCGGGTAATGCCGGCGGGGTTTACGTTGCTGTTAATAACGCCAATGCTAAACAACTAGGGCAACCGGGCAAAGTCGGGGAAGTCACCTACCGGGCAAATTGAGCTAATTTATGCAAAAGGTCTTTTCACCCCTCGATCGCCTTCAGGGAGGGTTAATCGGGGCATATATTGGGGAATCCTTGCATAATCAACCCCTAATACCAGCCTTTAACTATGAGGCTACACCGAGGACGACCCTGCTTTTGCAAGCTCTGCAATCTCAGGAGGATTTTTCCCTTGCGATCGCAGCCAAGCAGCAGTCGGAATCGGCGTTATTATTTGTGCTGTTGCCGGAGATTTTAACCTGGCCTGACCATGGGGAACGTTGGCAAGCTAGATTAAATTTTTGGCTAAAAAAGGGCTTAATTTCCGAGTTAACCCGACAAGAAGCGATAATTTGGGGAGAGGCAGTGGGTCTGTTATTACAGGGAAAAAGGCCTTTAAATCAGTTAATGGGGCAATTACTAACTATTAACCCCAAGAATAAGCTATTAGAGCAGATTCAGTCAGCTTTAGGGCAAAATCATCCCTTAGAGTCCATTTTATCGGCTTGGGCGAAAGATATCTCACCTTTAGGAATTGCGATCGCAGCTTCTCTCTATACCTTTCTGCAAACGAGCGAGGATTTCGCCGTGAGCGTGCGTCGCGCTAATTCTAGTCCCTATCAACGGCAATTAACTAGCACTTTAGCGGGAATTTGGGCGGGATTGTACAACGGTATCGGGGGGATTCCCCTAGCTTGGCGGCACAATTTGCCGAAAGAGCCAGTTAAACAGCAATTAATGGATAAAGCTGGGGAAATCTATCGAATTTCCCTGGGTGTATCTCCTCATCTTGTCCTATCTCCTCACACTGCCGTCGCTTACGGGGGAACAATCCAACCCCGTCCTAGCTTAAAATTGGTCTCTCAAGACAGTTGAAGATCGCTGTTATTTTGCCATCAGGCACTCGCTGGCTTTAATAAGCGATTACATCTCCTTCTTCCCAGTCAAGGGGAACATGGGGGAGTTGCCCGGCAATAGACTGGCGTGTGCTGGCAGAAATGCCTTTGGTGAAGATGCGTAACACCAGCTGCCCTCTGGCATCTAGACCGATTCCGGTGCCAGTTACACCGGGTTGAGCCATCAACCAAGCTTCTTGGCTGTCACGCAAAGCCAACAACTGTTCCTGAGTATAATTTTTCATTGGTGTTACCTCTATTAAATCGATGGTCGGCGACAAATAAATTTTAGCTGAAACAACACCCGATCGCCTCTAGGATTCGGCGATCAGGTGTGGAGATTGGCCAGAGGAAAACTTGAGGGGGAATTAGCGACTGTTGACAAATCTCTGAATGGAAAGTTGCGAGATCACGGCTCCGATCGGGTTAGCAAAGGTGATACTGTTGTCTGTTCGTCCCGCAAAGAGGAGGGCGACCGGTTGATTGCTGTTTGCCGTCACGATCAGTGAACCAGAGTCCCCACCGCGACTAAAAGGATTGCCGCCGATGCCACGGATGCCGATCTGATTGCGGAATTGGGCGGCACCGCAGGAGTAGCCGCCGACGGAGATGTTGACGTTAATATCGGTAATCGTGCCGATAGTTGCTTGGGTTGTCCGACCATTTTTCTTCACCGTCATACCTAGGCGGGCGGCGATCGGTGTAGGATTGAGGGTGTAGTTGACATGACGCGGATCGACAAAACTAAAAGCTGTCCAAGCAACGGCCGCATCTACCAAGTTAGGGCCCGGACAGTTGACCCGGACAAAATTTTCCAAGAGGGCGATTCGATCGCCGGGGACAACCCCACCATCAACCCGTCCGGGCTGGATAATCGGATCGCCGATACGGGCGTTGTTGGAATTGGCGATGACGTGGTTATTACTCAACAGGCACAGCTTATTATTGCGTAGCACTACCAGACAGCCAAGAGTCCCCGCGGTTACTTGCGGATGACCGATGGAGACACCACAACGAACTGGGCGCGCATAACGACGATTATATAACTGGGTGACGATCTCGCCCACTTCTTCTATTTCCACAGGCATACCCCCGATCGAGGTGGGTACGGCGGCAAAAGCACTAGCGGCAATTGTCCCAGCCACTTTTTCGCTGACGTAAACTTTCAGAGTCACATCGGGGGTAAGCAGTCCACCGACGCTACGAAAACCGATGCCAGTGCCGAGAATGCGTTCCCCTCCGGTGTCATAGTCCGCAATCGACTCGGATAGGGAGGCGGTAAAGGTTTCACTGCCTCCGAGGCGCTGTTCTAATTCTTCTTGGGCTGAAAACCAATCTTGAGTGATACCGATCGTATCGATAGACTCGGAGGCTTCCATTACTTCTAAGGCTTGATTTTCGCTTCCCAAAGGCGCATTGGGATCAAATTCGATCACATCTTTATTCGTTGACGATTCCATAGTAGAACCCTCCCGCTCATCGGGCATTTCATAAGGTTGAGTCATTGTTAAAACCGCCTTGTTCACAAGTTTTTTACTGGGGTTATTATTCCCAAAGTAAGAGAACCGAACATAACCAATTGACCCCTCAACAATTTATTTCTCTTAACTGGAACAAACCCTAGCTATATGCTATCTATACCTCCTAAGCATTGACACCTGTAACCAAGATTGTGAAATATTTATTTGTAAAACTTTTTAGATCTTTATTATCTCTTGTTGTTCGAGCGAACTCAATTATAGCAGTTATCTTAATGGTTATATAGGGTTTGTTGAATAAATCTAGAAACCTTGTTGGATAATATCTTTAGGCTTTTTTGACATCAAAAAGTACTGGTCTTTGGACTTATCGGGGGGAAATTGTCCCTCTTATTCTTTGTGTGATCAGTTTAACTTATAAGCGATCAATCTTTGTGTCCTTTGTGTCTTTGTGGTTCGTTCCACACCCCACCAACAAGCTTTTTCAGCCAACCCTACTTAGTTTGAAAGATATTTTGCACCATTTTTTTATCCAAACCTGCGGCAATTTTATCTAATTCTGCTATTTCCCCACTGTCTAAACTCCATCCTAAAGCGCCTAAATTATCCTCAGCTTGTCGAACATTTTTAGCTCCGGGGATGGGAATTGTTCCCTTACAGATACACCAATTTAAGGCAACTTGGCTAATAGTTTTATTTTTAGCTTGGGCAATAACTTCTAGGCAATTTATCAGAGGCGAAATAGCGGGAATTAATTGACCAAAAAGGAAGCGACGTAATCCAGGGGGTAAGTTTTTATTATCTCGATATTTCCCCGTTAATAACCCCAAAGCTAGGGGACTATAGGCAATAATTTTAATGCCCAATTGATCACATAGTTCCTTTAATCCTAAGTCAGTGAGAGGATAGGTAGAAAGGAGAGAATACTGTACCTGTAAACTGGTAATAGGAATGCCGCGACTGGCAAACTTTTGATAGGCAGACTTCAATCTTTTCGGTCCAAAATTAGATAAACCAACCCCTTTAACTAACCCCTTTTCCAGACAATCCCCCAATCCGTCTAATAATCCTCCCTCCTGCCATGGCGCATAATTGCCCGTTGACCAGTGCATTTGCACTAAATCCACCGGGCGGCCTAGTCTGGTTGCCGAAGCTTGACAAGCTTTCACCATGGCATGACGGGTTAAACGCCAAGGATAAGGGGCGAGTTTGGTGGCAATACGGATATGATCAGCGTTATAACCGGTATATTCCCCTGTAAAGCGTCCTAATAGCTTCTCACTCTGTCCGTTGAGTTTGCCTGTGCCGTAGGAGTCTCCCGTATCAAATAGGGTGACACCCCGCTCGACGCAGAGATTAAAAACCGCTTGTAACTGGCTATCCATACTCTCATCGTAACCCCAGAGAAGACGATTTCCCCAGGCCCAAGTACCGCAGCCCATGGGGGGAAGGGATAGAGTTTGATGTGTGACTGTCAAGGGATTCATGGGTTAGTTTCTCTGGGTTTTTTCTCAAGCTTTCAGAGAGATATTCTACTACTAAATCGATGTGGGTTTTTGTTTAACAAATAATCCCCGCAACCAATAGTAAAAACTATCGATGTAAGTAAAGATTACCGGCACAACCACCAAAGTTAATAGGGTGGAAGTGGTAAAACCACCAATAACAGCAATCGCCATCGGTGCGCGAATTTCCCCATCTGCACCTAAAGCTAAAGCAATCGGTAACATCCCGGCAACTGTGGAAACGGAGGTCATAATAATTGGTCGTAAACGAGAGACTCCCGAATCAATCATCGCCTTAAACTGCGGTTTCCCTGACTCAATGCCACTCAGGGCAAAATCTACTAACAGAATCGCATTTTTAGTGACTAACCCCATCAGTAAAACTATGCCAATTAAAGCGTATAAACCTAACTCTTTTTGGGTAATTAAAAGAGCGATTAAAGTACCCCCAATCGATAAAGGAAGGGAAGTTAAAATCGCTAGGGGATAGAGAAAATTGTTATACAACAAGACCAGAATCCCATAGATAGAAATAATTGCTAAACTTAACGCCCCCAAAAAACGAGCAAAGATATCGCGCATAATGCGAGCATCACCAAAGGGTTCTTCTGTCACCTCTGGGGGTAGGTTTTTCATGATTGGTAAAGCGCGAATTTGTGTCACCGCACTTCCCAAAGAAACTCCCTCTAAATTAGCTCCAATATTAACCTGACGTTGACGGTTAAAGCGTTGAATTTCCGCAGGTCCACTACCTAAGCTAATTGTCGCCACCGAGTTAAGCGGTACTAACGTCCCATTACTGCTAGGAACGCGCAAATTTTGCAGAGTTTCTATCTCACTGCGTCCATCGTTGGCAATTTTTACCCGGATGGGAATTTGTCGGTCAGCAAGGTTAAATTTAGCTAAATTAAACTCATTATCGCCGATTAAAGCTAAAGATGCAGTACGGGCGATCGCTCTGACCGAGACTCCCTGATCAGCAGCCCGGACAGGATCCGGTTGAATAATAATCTCCGGTTTAACTAAACTTACCCCGGAACTGACCTCGACAAAACCGGGTAAAGCCCGCATTTCTCGCTCTAATTTTTGGGCAGTTTGGGTTAAAATATCGCCATTTTCACTTTTTAAAATAATAGCGACATCCTTAGTGCTTCCTGCTCCCCCCTGCGCCCGAAAAGTCACTCTTGCCCCCGGTATCTTCTGGAAATCCCGACGGGTTTGTTCCTCAAATTGCCGTTGAGTTAGCGATCGCTGTTCCTTAGGAACTAAATTAACATATATTAACCCCGTGTTTACCCGTCCCGAATCTCCCGGAATAGCCAAAACATTAGCGACGGCGGGATTTTTTTGCAGTAAACTATTCACCTGATTGGCCACGGCAACAGTATCATTCAAAGTCGCACCGGGAGGCAATTCTAGGCTTATGGTACTTAATCCAGTATCCCCGGAACTAAATAACCCTTTTGGAATCAAGGGAACTAACTGTAAACTACCGATAAAAAAGGCCAAAGCCGCCAATAAAGTCAGGATTCGATGACGTAAAGCCCAAGTTAACAAACTTTTGTAGGGACGAAAACGGGGGCGCGAGGAGGGATTACTATCACCGGTTTTCAGCTTTTTCGGCTGTAAAATATAGGCACTTAACATCGGGGTGACGGTGACAGCGATCAAACTGGAGAATAGGGTAGAAACCGCCACCGTAACGCCGAAAGGTTGAAAGAATTGCCCCGGCACACCGCCCATAAAAGCAACCGGCAGGAATACCGCTATAATTGCCGCCGCACTGGCTAAAACGGCTAATCCAATCTCTTTTGAGGCATCAAAGGCCGCTTGCAGGGGTTTTTTACCCATAGCTAAATGTTGATCGATGTCCTCCACCATACACACCGCATCATCCACCAGATTACCCAAAGCTAAAGCTAAGGCCAGTAGGGTCATGCCGTTAAGGGTATAATTTAGGGACTGCATCACCCAAAAAGTCGGGAAAATCGACAAAGGCAGGGCCAAACCCGTGATAATCGTGGCGCGCCAATTGCCTAAAAATAGACCCACCGTGATCACCGTCATCATACAACCAATCAGGAGATCGCTCAGAAGACTTTCGTAACTAGCACGAATTGAGTCGGCACGGGTAAAAATTAATTGAAATTTAATATCTTCGGGGAGTTTTTTCTTTAAATTCTCGATTTCTTGGCGCACTGCTGTTTCTACCGTCACCAAGGTGCTGCCAGTCCCCCGTAGAATCGAAAAACCCACCACTGGCTGCCCATCTAAGAGGGCCATTTGTCGAGGATCACTGGAACTATCGCTAACTGTCCCTAAATTGCTTAAGGGGACGCTATCACCGTTAGGTAAAGAGATTTGATAATTTCTTAAATCTTCGATCGTTTCAGCGCTGCCGAGGGTGCGGACAGTTTGTTCACTGCCGGCGATTTCCGAGCGCCCTCCGGGTAAATTAATATTAAAACTGCGAATTTGGTCATTAACTGCCGTGGCCGTGATACCGTAGGCGATCAGACGGCCAGGATCTAAATCTACACGCACTTCTCGATCGACTCCCCCAACGCGATCGACTCGTGCTACCCCCGGCACTCCCGTTAAAGCGCGGCCAATTTGACGATCAACTAGATCACTTAATTCGGCGATCGATCTTTTCGGGGAGGAGATGGTGTAGTTCATCACCGCACCCCCGGCAAATTCTAAACGTTGGACAATTGGATCATTAGTATCTTGGGGTAAATCCTGCCGAATTTGCGCTATGGCATTACGCACATCATTGGTAGCGCGATCGCTGTTAGTGCCAAGGATAAAGTTAACGGTGGTGGTGCTGCTGCCTTCGTTAACGGTAGAAGTAATTTGATCGATATTACCCAAAGCAGCCACCGCATCCTCGACTTTTTTGGTGACTTGGGTTTCCAATTCCTCAGGACCGGCGCCGGGTTGATTAACGGTGATAATCACGGCCGGAATGTCAATATTAGGAGAGCGATCGATCCCTAATCCTAGAAAGGCAATGTATCCCATTAGGGCCATAACCAGGGAGATCAGGATCGTCGGAATGGGATTTTTGATAGACCAATTAGAAATATTAAAAGCCATAATTTCAGTTATCAGTTATCAGTTATCAGTTATCAGTGGGTAAGTTATCAGTTACCAGATGTGAGTTTTCAGTTACCGGTTATCAGTTATCAGTTATCAGATTTGAGTTTTAAGTTTTAAGTTTTGAGTGAGCAGTATATATTAAGTGAGCCTGATCAAATGGCAGTTTGCTACTGTCTTTTCACCGATCACTGATCACTGATTACTGATTACTGTTTACTGATCACTGATTACTGATTACTGATCGCTGATTGCCGTAATTTTGTCGCCATCACCGAGATAGGCTGCCCCTTTGACCACAATGCGATCGCCCGCTTGTAAACCGGTGAGAATTTCCACGCGGTTATTGGGCATAATTTGACCTAATTGCACAGTTTTGGCCGTGACAGTGTTATCAGGTTCCACTAAATAAACTAGAGCTTGATTATCTTTTTGAGGTAAAACCGCGGTCATGGGGACGGTTAAACTATTGCTAATATTTGTCACGATCGCACCTCGTAAAAACATCCCCGGTTTTAACCCTGTATTGTCGGTTAAATCGACTTTAACCGTTGCCTGACGGGATGCCTCATCGACGATGGGATTAATTTCCCGCACCTGTCCCGATAATTTTAAACTGCTATTAGCATCGGAAGTGATAGTAACGGGCGCTCCGACGCGGATTAAGGGCAATTGATTCTCAGGAACCCGCAATCTTAGCTCTAAACGCCCATTTTCGATGATTTTAAAGAGAGCATTTTGACCGTTGGTGGTGTCCCCGATGCGGCCATTTCTTTCGGCAATTTTGCCACTAACTGGAGAAATCAGGCGCGTCTCGTTTAATTGGGCGTTAACAATGGCTAAACGGCTTTGAGCTTCCGCTAATTGGGCTGTAGCTTGGGCGATCACTTCAGGACGATTGCCCGCTTGCAATTGTGCCAGTTGCTGCTCTGCTTCTCCTAAACGAGATTGGGTCTGTTGTACGATCGCCGCTTTGTTTCTTTCTTCGTTGAGGACTTCATCGAGACGATCCCGGGCGATCGCTCCTTCCGCTTCTAAACTTTGGTTTCTCTGGACCCGTTTTTTAGCCAAATCCCAATCCGATCGAGCTTGACTAATTTCGGCTTTTATGCGTTGAATAGTTTGTTTAGCTCCAGCGATCTCCTCTTTACGGCTCCCCGCTTGCAATTCTGCCAAACGCGCCCGGGATTGGGCGACATTTGCCTGTGCTTGGGTTAATTGCGCTTGTAGGACGGTATCATCGAGACGAGCGAGAATTTGACCTTGGCTAACGATATCACCCTCATCGACAAAGATTTCTTTGATTTGTAGTCCTGTCGCTTGGGAAAGAATCGGGATTAATTCATCGGCTGCCACGCTTCCAGTCGCTTTCAGGGTGCGGGCCACGGGAGTGGATTCTACCCTAGTGGTGGTTACTGTTTGTGCTGGTGCTTCATTTTTTGCCGCTACGGGCTGAGTATTGGGGTTTTGGGCTGTTTGGGGTCGATTAGCGAAACGAGTCGCCCCTAGGGTCAATAAAACCCCCAATCCCACACCGATAAATAAACCCTTTCCTCCCGATAGCCAAGAGTTGGTTTTTGTCGGTTTTGGCGAGTATTCGGTTTTCTCTGGCTCAATTTCAGGATTAAGTGCGATAATTTCGGGAACTAGCGAATTATCGGCTGAATGCTGGTTATTTTCTAGGGTATCTGGCCGCACGGTCTGCCCTCTCGGTAGATTCTGGATAAAATGTTAAGTTTTGTATCCATTTATAATCTAACGGAAAAAGGTCGCGGGTGGGGAAAGTGAGAAAGTGGACTTGCTGTAAAAATCCCAAATTGTCCTGGTTGGTGAGGAATCAGTAGTTAGGAGACTCCGAGACAGGAGAATTAAGAATGAGTAATAATCAATTAAATGGTTTATTTAGAGATTTTCAGCCAGTTAATCTGGCTCTCCCCTACTTGTGGTCATAAGAAAAAGTTATGAAAAAGTCAGAGATCCAAATTTTCTTGGCCCATGCCAGTGAGGACAAACCAGCAGTTTTGGCACTGTATAACCGCCTTAAGCAAGCGGGATATAAACCTTGGTTGGATAAAAAAGACCTGATTCCGGGTCAAATTTGGCGAGATGAAATTCCGAAAGCGATTAAAGCTAGTCAGATTTTTCTGGCCTGTCTGTCAGGGAAATCGGCTAATAAACAGGGATATATCCAACGGGAGTTGAGGATTGCACTTGATACCTTGGGAGAGATGCTACCGGGGACAATTTTTTTTATCCCCATGAGGTTAGAAGAATGCGAAATTCCTGATCTGCGACTTGCAGAAGTTGGGTTGAATCTGCGAGATATTCACCGGCTTGATTATTGGGAAGAAGACGGATTTGAGCAACTAGAAAGAGCAATTACCCATCAATTCAATCCTGAACCGGAAGAGCCAAAACAACTGTTATCAGTATTTAACTTTCAGATCGTGGGAGTAAATGCGAAGGGTGAGCAAATCAAAAAAGAGTCGAAACAGTCCCAATATTTCAGCGAAGATTTGGGCAACGGCATCACCTTAGAAATGCTTGCCATCCCGGGGGGAACTTTCCTGATGGGTTCACCGCAAGACGAGAAAGATAGTTTTGGTGATGAACGTCCTCAACATGAGGTTAACGTCCCCCCCTTTTTTATAGGTAAATATCCCATCACCCAGGAACAGTGGAGAGCGATCGCCTCCCGTACCGACTTAAAAGTTGACCCTTCGGCTCCGCTCAGGGTCAACCTTGATCTCAACCCAGCCTATTTTAAAGACCGTCCCGATAGCGATCGCCGTCCCGTGGAACAAGTCAACTGGTACGATGCGATCGAATTTTGTGCAAGATTATCGAAGCTGACCGGAAGGGAATACCGACTACCGAGTGAAGCGGAATGGGAATATGCTTGTCGTGCTGGAACCACTACCCCATTCTACTTTGGGGAAACCATTACGGGGGAATTGGCCAACTACCGTGCCAGCGAAACCTACGCCGGGGAAGCGAAGGGAGAATATCGAGAAGAAACGACTCCCGTGGGACAGTTTCCCCCAAACGCCTTCGGACTCTACGATATGCACGGCAATGTCTGGGAATGGTGCGCCGATACTTGGCACGATAACTATGACGGTGCGCCGACGGATGGCAGTGCCTGGATAAAAAATGGGGATGATAATCGTTCTCCTCTGCGGGGCGGTTCTTGGTACTACTTTCCGAATAAATGCCGTTCCGCTTACCGCTTCAACTACTACCGCCGCGGCATCGGCAACAACAACGGTTTTCGGGTGGTGTGCGGTGCTGGGAGGACTCTGTAACCCTTTTCCCCTTTTTTTCCCTTTTTACCCTTATTTCCTATTTTTTCTTTTTTCTTTTCTTTCCCGCCCTTAGGCGGGTCGATTTTGTAGGGGCGAACTGTGGTCAGTGAGTTTATCGAACTGCGTTCGTCCACCGGCAATAATCGGGTTAATCACGGGATTTGGTTTTTTTGGGGTTTTTTGGTGGGGGTTGGGCGCACGCGGTGCGCCCCTACGGGTTTTGGGGGGGTTGGGTTTTTTGGGGTTTTTTGGTGGGGGTTGGGCGCACGCGCCCCTACGGGTTTTGGGGGGGTTGGGTTTTTTGGGGGTTTCAGGAAAAATACGTCGGTGTGAATTGCGATCGCTTATGATGGGAATTGATAAGAGGTTTTGTTAGTATTGCGGGAATATATATGACCTTTGATCCTGAAAAACATCATCGTCGTTCTATTCGCCTCAGAAATTATGATTATTCCCAACCCGGAGCATATTTTGTCACTATTTGTACCTACCAAAAACAATCCTGGTTTGGAGAAATCAAAAATGGGCAAATATACCTTAATCAATTAGGAAAAATTGTCGCTGATGAATGGCTAAAAACCTGCAAAATTCGACCTAATTTTAAATTGGATGAATGGGTTATTATGCCCAATCATTTTCATGGAATTGTTATAATTAATGATTATTCTGGCGACGATCAGAGTTTGGGCGCACGCGATGCGCCTCTAGATTTGGGCGCACGCGATGCGCCCCTAGATTTGGGCGCACGCGATGCGCCCCTACAGCAGAAACCGAATTCTTTATCGTCATGTATTGCGGGGTTTAAATCGGCGGTTACTAAACGAATTAATTTGCTTCGACAGAACACAGATACTCCTATCTGGCAACGCAATTATTATGAATCAATTCTTCGAGATGAAAAGTATCTAGCAGTTGTTCGAGAATATATTATTAACAATCCCAAAAACTGGCCAAATGATCGAGATTATCTGCCAATCGATCAACAATCACAAGAATTATATTTAGATTTGTTGTTTTAAGTGAGAATATAAAACAGTAGGGGCGAACCGCGTTCGCCCAGAGCCAATAATTAGCCCACCACCAATATCGAATTAATCAAAAAATTCAATTTTGTTTATCTGTAGGGGCGAACCGCGTTCGCCCACCCCCAATTATTAACCCACCACCAATATCGAATTAATCAAAAAATTCAATTTTGTTTATCTGTAGGGGCGAACCGCGTTCGCCCACCCCCAATTATTAACCCACCACCAATTTGTGTAAGGTTTCTAGCTTTTGATCGAAATCTTTTTCGAGATTATCTAGCTTTTGATCAACATCTTTCTGGAAGGTGTCTAGCTTTCGATCAACACTTTGAATACTATCTTTAATTTCCTTTGATCAACATCTTTCTGGAAGGTGTCTAGCTTTCGATCAACACTTTGAATACTATCTTTAATTTCCTTGAGGACAGATTCGAGGGAATAGGTAACGGCTTCTGCTGTCATTACGGTTAACTCCTATCAGTGGAGAGATAATGTAATTATCGATAAAAATCTCCTTTATTCTCCACTTCATTTTTTTTCGGGAAATATCGCCTCATCTTCCCATTTATCGCTGATTTCTGGCAGTTTTAGCAATATTCCAGCGAATAACCAATAGTAAACAGAAACTGGATCGACGGAGAGAGGATAATAGTAGGGATTATAGCTAATAAAAAGTATAAAAATCCAGATACAGAGACCCCAATGCTTTAAAGCAGCATTTTTTACTTTTAAATAGGCTTTAAAGGTGAAAATACAGAGAATTGTCACCAGTACCATAAAAGCGATAAAACCGACGATACCGACTTCGTAGAGGAGTTTAGCGTAGTAGGTTTCAATTAGTCTTATCCCCTCTTCTCCCACTATATGACGAGCGCCACTGCTGGCCGTGCCTAAACCAAGACCAAAAAGCTGTGCATATTTGAAGACCCACTGCATTTGATCGACTACAAAGTCAATGGGAGACGAATATAACCAGCGACCGATAAAATTTAGTCCTCTTTCCCGAATAAAGGGAATTAACGTCACCGCGAGCAGGGAAAGCAACCCCAAGATTCCCAATTTTAATGGTAACTTTCGTTTATTTTTGCTAGTAGCAATAAAAAGAACTAAATAAAACAAAGGTACTAGCAATAAAGGTAATCTTTGTCCAGAAACCAGAGTCGCAAGGAAGACTAAAACCATTGCCACCCAACCAGCGACGCGCCATCTTTTTTGCGGATCACTAAAACTGGCTGCGTAACTGATGACGCTACTAGATACTAAAAACCAACCCCATTGCCAAGGATCGGAAAATGTGCCGGGGAGACGAATTAAGCCTCGATCGGGATTATACAACACCGAACCCCCAACAAAACATTGAGCTTTCAAGCTGGCTTTTTCGCTAATATCTGGATAAAATTGGGTGTCGGATTTCGGGGCAGTAACTTCTAGTTGATTGAGGAATTCACTATCGGGACAGATGCCTTGGACGAGTAAGAAGTATTGAATTAGAGCTAAAAAGCAACAGACTAAGATCATCGCGATTAAAAGCCGATTAACCACGAATAAATCCCGTTTTTCCTTGATTAAATAGTAGCCACAGAGAACTAGGGGAATATAACCGAGGAGGGTTTTTAATCCCACAATTCCCACTTCAATTGCTCCTTGGGGTAGATTGATAGAAAGAAAAGTTATCAAGCTGCTGGCAAGTAAAATCAAAGCTGTGATGAGAAAAGGCTTGATTTTGGGGATTAATTGCTTAAAAGTTTTGGTTTTAATTAAAATTGCCGCTAAAGCTGGGAAATAAAAGGCATCCTTGGCGATTTTGTAGAGAGCATAGGATGGCTCTTCGCCAATGAAGTTGCCTTTTATCTGAAAAACTCTCGCCACAGCAAAAGTGACGGTACTACTCAGGGGAAGATAGATGATTAGGGCTAATAATCCCAGACGGGGATGGATAAAAGAAGCAACCATGGCGGGAACTGCCAAAATTCCCAATAAGGCGGCTTTTTTGTCAAGTAAAATCCCTAAAACTAGACTAATTATTATGGTAGAGATCGCTAGTATATTTAGTAAGAGATAGTTCCTCTCTTTCATGCCGTACAGCTTTAACAGGTTTAGCAGAAAGTGTAGCAGATTTTTGCCGAGATTCTCAACTCACTGTTCGCTTAAATTGAAGAGGTAAGGTGTGCAAAAAAGGCTAAAATCTTTGTCTAGTCAAGTGTTGGCGAACAAAGAGTCGCTCAATTACGTCACAAACACAGTCAGAAAGAATAGATGATATCCCTGTAATTATATATTGGCTAAAACAAATGAGGATTGCGTCAATCATAGACAATAATCTAGCATCCCCTCATGGAAATCGTCAAGGATTAAGTTATGGGGAACTAGGGGTATTATTATTGACTTATATAGTAAGTGAAGAAGATCATAAAATCTGTTGTCTAGAAAAATGGGTCTGTGAACATCAAAGAAGCCTAGGAGGAATAACGGGATGGTCAATCGCAGAAAAAGAAGCAACGGATGACCCCATCTTGCCCCCAAAAATGGGCGAACGATGAGTCCTAAATCGTGGAGGCTGGGAGCAGGGAGAAAAAAGCTGGTGCCTGATGGCTGATAGCTGATAGCTAAAAGGCTGATAGCCGAAAGTTTCCTTTTGCTTCTTACCTGTTGCTATACTTATGTAAAATTTCATTTATCTCGATCTTGACTCCGTGGCCGAAAATCTTTCTTTTCAAGACCTTTATCAAGCTGGCATCAGTGCCTTTGAGCGTGGACAATATCGTCTTAGTATCGAGCAATTAAATGCGGCTTTAGCCTTAATTTCCTTAGGATCCCGAGCAGGGGGTGAGATACAAATTTGGTTAATTTCTGCCTATCAGGGGTTGGGAGAGGGGGAGAAAGCCAGTGAAATCTGTAAGCAACTTATTACCCATCCTATCTATCAAATTCGCGAACAGGCCAAGCGTCTACTTTATATTATCGAAGCTCCCCGTCTCAAACGCCCGGATGAGTGGATGACGAAGATTCCCGATTTAGAGAAACTTCCCGATAGCACAGCGCAATTTAAAAAGGGAACAAATAAACAGAAAAAAGAAGAACCCCCCGCACCCATGCAGTTAGAGCAGCATAAAAATACTGTTTTTATCGGACTGGCGATCGCTATTATTCTGTTAATGCTCTGGTTTTTTGCTAAAAATGGCTAAATTACTTGACAATAAACTTCTAATATGCTAGTGCAGTTGGCTATGGCTCCTAAATGGGCGATTTCATAACCGTGGGTGTTTTGGGTGGGAAAACCTAAGCAAGCGGCCTTAGCTATATGACCGAATTTCATGGCGATGGAGGCATCGCTACCAAAACCACTAATAATAGCTAATTGCAGGGGTATTCCGGCCTTTTCGGCCGCTATTCTTAATTCTTGATTTAATTGCTCATCATAGATACCGTAACCATCCTGAGACAATAACACAGGACTGCTGCCATCCTTAATCGGATATTCAGGAGCGAGGGGACAGATTTCTAAGGCAATTAAAGCATCTAAGCGGTTATTTGCCGTAAAAAACAAGGCCCCTAAGGCTCCTACCTCCTCCTTTGCTGAGGCAACCAGATATATATCCACTGCCGGGTTAATTACTCTGGCCGCTAATTCCAAAAGAATCGCCACGGAAGCTTTATTATCGAGGGTATAACTGGCAATGTAGTCTTTTAGTCGAAAGGGTTGTTTTCGGTGTTTTCCCACCACGACTCGACTACCGACGCGCACCCCACAAGCGTCTAATTCTTCCGGAGTCAATTTCGTCTCTATCCATGCGGATTCCCAGGTGACGGGAGTGTTTTCCTGCTGCACTTTTTGCGGGGATTGATGGGAAATATGACGGGAACCAAAGGAGAGAATCCCCGATTTGGTTTCTTTATCACCGATAATATCCACCACTCCCTCTCCGTAAATCCAAGGAAAAGCTCCCCCAAGTTGGCGAATTTGCAGAGTACCATCGGGATTAATTGCTTTGATAATAGCACCAATTTCGTCTTTATGACCAGTAATAGCAATTTTTTTGGTCGAATCTCGTCCTCTAATTTTGCCGATGACATTTCCCGCTTGATCTTGCCATGTTTCTAATCCTAACTCTTGAAAGCGTTCTAGTAAAAAGCGATCGATTTCCGTTTCCATCCCACTAGGAGAATGATGGAGGACAAGAGTGGCAATAGTGTCAAAGAGGTGATCAAAATCCATATTTGTCTTGATTTGTGGGTCGAAAGAGAATTATTATCGAAACAGGAAATCGAGAAGGTTTTGCAGGAACAATCTTGGCGCAGCCATGGCTCTTGGGTAATTGCCAGTTAGCATTTAATGATTAATCAGAGGTGCAGAATTAGCCAGAAAACCCGCAACTTTTAGAGACTCTAGCACCGAATTGTCATCCTCTACCCAATAGTTTTGTCCTAAACGTACAAATTGACGCTGAGTTCCCGCACCAATGGTGGCAATAACGGGAACTTTTGCCTTTTGTTTGTCTCCCGATTGCAGAATACTTTTAAGAAGATTTTGACGATTTTGGTTGACGACATCTTGCATCGATAAATTAACCATCACCATTTTAATGGTTTCGATCGGTTCCGCATCTTCGATAATTAATTGTACCCGATCATCTCGGCGATCAACTTTTCCCCACACCATTAAAGTTGCTTCCTCCACTAATAATTTTTGCAGACGTTCGTAGCTATCGGAAAAAACCACCGCTTCCGACTGTCCCGAGGCATCTTCTAGGGTTAAAAATGCCATGGGAGTCCCCTTTTTGGTCATAATTTTCTTGACAGCATTTAAGAGGACAATGGCACTGACTTTTTTTCTGGTTTTGTGTTCTTCTAAGTCAGCTAAATTGATAGGAGATAGGACTTGAGCGGCTCTTTGTAAAGCTTTTAAAGGATGTTCGGAAACATAAAAACCTAAATGTTCTTTTTCCAGTTTTAACTTTTCCTGTAGGGAAAAATCTTCTACTGCGGTGGCACTGGGAGACTGTTCAAACTCGGATTCTTGTTTATTTTCTGTGTTACCTCCTAGCATATCAAAAATATTCATTTGACCACTTTCTTTCTCTTTGGTGCGTTTTTGCGCCCAAGCAACTACTAATTCTAAATCTTCAATTAATTGATGGCGATTAGGTTGAATTTTATCAAAAGCACCACAATAAATTAGCGTTTCTAAAGCTCTTTTGTTGATCACTCGCAAATCAACACGCTCGCAAAAATCCCCTAAAGAAGTAAACTTTCCTCCCGCAGCTTCCCGGGCTTTTAAAATAGCCTCGATCGCATTTTCGCCCAGATTTCTAACTGCGGACAAACCAAAGAGAATTTTGCGCCCAATCGGGGTAAAATGTTTTTGCGATCGATTGATGTCGGGAGGTTCGACATCGATATTCATTTTCTGACAGTTTTCTCGATACTTTTCCACCTTATCCTGATTATCGCTACTAGCAGTTAGTAACGCTGTCATATATTCCACAGGATAATTAGCTTTTAAATAAGC
>NZ_JASJFG010000722.1:0-3171 GCF_030065375.1 Microcystis sp. M49636_WE2
GGATGGCAAATTACAGAAGCGGTGGTGAAACAAGTCTATGAAAATGGCTTACAATTTCGCACCCCGGAAGCAATAACATCGGTGGGAACTTTTCGCGCCTGTCATTATTTACGCGCCATGGCTATCTGGGCTATCTATGGGATTTTGACGGAATTTCAGGGATAAGTAGGTAGGCGTTAAAAATTATCAGATACCCCCCTTATCAAGGGGGGATTAAGGGGGGATCGGCACCCCCCTTATCAAGGGGGGATTAAGGGGGGATCGGCACCCCCCTTATCAAGGGGGGATTAAGGGGGGATCGGCACCCCCCTTATCAAGGGTAGGGTTGATTCATGAATCAACCCTACCTTATCAAGGGGGCAGGGGGGATCGAACCTAAAATCCATTTTTAATTTAATTATAACCAGCTACTTAGTCTAAACGCTGTAGGCTGGAGAAACCTGACTCGATCTATGAGCGTCAGCTATGCCATGAAAAGAACGATTTCCCGGATTGTCTGGATACTTCTCTCCCTAGCAGCGATCGCTCTAGCGGTTTTTCTGTTCAGTCCGCGGCCTGTGGAAGAAGCCAAGGCTGACTACTGGATCATGAGTCGGTTAGCGGTCAATCAACCAGGTTATTTTCCCCTAGAGCAATCCCTCGATCCGCGATGGTATCAACCGATCGCCCCCTGGATCGGTCGCCTGATTTTGCCAAAACCGGAGGAATATTCGGCGACACCGGGGGAAGATTGGACTTGGTTGCAGGTTTACCAAGCACCGCAGCCAGATTTAGTCGGTCAAAAAGTTCGTTTAGGTTGGCGGCAATCCCCGGCACTGGCTCGATATTTAGGACTGGTTACTAAGGATATTCGCTTCACTCCAGAGGCGATCGAGAGTGAAAAACAGGGAAATATCCTACCGACTCGCTTGAATGGTCGTTCAGGGGTCGGACCACTGCAAGCGCTGGCTGGATCGCGACCGCTCGATGATGTGGTGGTCAGCTTTCCCGATGCAGAAATCGGGGAAACGTCATTACAAGTGGAGCGAATGCCCTTGATCGTTACCGGGCGCTTTGTGGCATTGGTGAAAATTATCGGCGAAGCTCCCCCCCGAACCCCCAGCGACATCCCCAAGGTTTGCCCCGGTTCACCCCCCTGTGGCAGCGAACTTTTCCGAGTGCAACACTATAACCGCGACAGTGGACAATTCGACGGCAGCTCGGAAGTGATCCGCATTCCCCAACAACCCTTAGTTTCCGGAGGACGTTTTATCTCGACCCCCCGACAGTTAGCAGCGGCGAGGGAAGGAAAGGAGGGCTGGTATATCTACGGTGCGCGGGGACGGGATAACCTCTTTACCGTTCAAGCAATCAAACCTCGATCGCTGTTTCAACTGCAACCGACGGCAACCCTGACCGGGGTGCAATCGGGCCAAGATTACATCGCCCGCAGCACTTGGAACGATACCCCATCCCGCAAAGGAACCGCCAGTCGGGTAACAGTCCTGCCGGAGGGTGAAAAAAAATCATGGAAAGAGGGCGATAAAGGCATAGGAATTCATCTCTTCGGGGGAATCGGCGGTAAAAAAGGTGAAATTATTCAATTAGGAACGGTAACGGGTCATTTTTCCTATTTTCTCTACGAAGTGATTCGGGATGCCCTGACGGGAGAGTTACAGTGGCAGCTCGATTATGATCAGGTGTACGCTCACAATCCCCAGGGGATTTTATCTGGATATCAGAGTTGGGCGAACTATACGGGTAGTTTAGAGCGGGGATGGCTTAATTCCCGACCCCTATCCGATGCGATCGTGAAATTAGACCTATTGGAGGATTATAACTTCGGCGGGGTTTCTCTGTCCCCCCTGACAGAATTCCACAAGCAGTTAGAGATCATGATGGCTCGCTACCGGATCGGGGACGGGACCGGGGTTTCTAGCGTTACTCCTGCGACTTCCTGCGTGCAGGACTCGAATCAGGCCCTTTATATCACGATCGCTACCCTACGCCACCAGTTTGAAACCGATCCGCAGATCGCCGCTTGGTTGACAACCCATGCCGACGACCCAGAAACCTTGCGTTTTCAACGTTTGGGACAATTGAGCGATCGTTTGGAACGGGTATTAGCTCCCCGGGGGGTGATCCGGCCCGATTGGCGGCAAAACGCCCAAATTCTCGCCGGTATCACCGATAGTCGGGGCAAAGGCTTTATTCGGGAAAATACACTGGCCAACGCTCTACTAAGCTGGCGATCGATGTTACCGCGAGGCAGCAACGACGTGATTAGCGAGATTTTCCTGCGGTCAGGAGCTACTCTCTGGTTCCTCCGTACTAATCAGGTCGGGGGAGCGATGCCGGAGATTTTACCCCTCGCACCGACCAAGTTATTCGGGGAAATGCCGATGATCGCACCGATGCTCCGTCGCACCTTGGCAGCGATCGTGCTGCCCCTTACCGGTCGGGATTGGGGGGTGATGGCGATCGGATTGGGATTATACGGTGCGATCGCCCTAACTATCGGTTTTCGGTCGGGTTTTTTACGTTGGCGCTCCCCCGAAGGGAGACCGTTAGAGATACTGAAGATGCTCGTCTTCTGTTTTTTCTTCCCGGCATTCTGGGAGGAATTCGTCTTTCGGGTACTGTTAATTCCCCATCCCGAAACGGCAACTTCCACAGCTAACCTGATCCTCTCTGCTTTGGTCAGCATCACTCTTTTTACTGTCTATCATCCCCTCAATGCAATTATTTTTTACAAAAAGGGCAATCCGACTTTTTTTCAGCCTATTTTCTTGATTTTAGCGGCTTTATTGGGATTAACTTGCACCGTTGTCTATTGGCTGACCGGTTCTCTCTGGACGATCTCGGTGCTGCATTGGTTGGTGGTGGTGGTTTGGTTGCTGTTTTTGAACGGTCTATCCCGACTGACAAGGCGATCGAAGCGAGGCAGTTTTTAATGTTGTATTGATCGGACAATACCTGATGAGCCTTTTTCTGTCAACTCTTGAGGCCGATGCGTTTCATTTTTGAATTGCCGTAATTATAACCAGCTACTTAGGGTCTGCTGAATAAATCTAAAAACCTTGCTGGATAAGACTTTTAGCCTTTTTTGAAATCCAAAAGTACCAGATATGGGAGTGATCAGGGGGAAATTCAGCTACTTTTTCCCTGAAAATTAGGTAATTGACCCCCTCA
>NZ_JASJFG010001037.1:0-2897 GCF_030065375.1 Microcystis sp. M49636_WE2
CCAATTTCTGACTTGGCTATCTTGAGTAAATCCCATCCTAAGATTTCAGCAGATTGACGATAATTTTGATGGTAATTAAAAACATTTATATAGGGTGGAGAAGTCACAACAAAATCTATCTGATTATTTTTTAGTGGTAGAGAACGAGCATCAGATAATCCAACCCTGATCGGCTTTTGAGAGTAAGGTAGCTTAGTAATTATATTACTAAGATGTAAAAATTTTTTCTGAATAAATTCCTGAGTAATTTTATTGTTACACACATCAAGAAGGATTACTAAAGCATCAAATAAAACCTTTGACCGATCCGGTAGCATATTCCTAGTATTTTGCAATTTATCTACTAAATTTTCTACTTGATCACTGACTTCAAAAATTCTCAAAGGAAATTCTTGATCGACGATATTTCTCAGGTTTTTAAGAACTTCTTTTTTTTGAGAATCATTGATAAATTCATAGGTATGACTCATGATATAAGCAGCGGGATTAATCTCAAATCCATAAGCTTCTAGGGATAAATAACTTGCCTCTAGTAAAACAGTTCCGCTACCCACAAAAGGATCGAGAATGACCGAATTAGATGGGCAATAGAAACTTAAAATAGTCTCTATCAGTTGGGGTGAAAACTGACCTCGCCAAACAAATAAATTGGCTCTAGTTTTCTCAATAATGTCAAGTTTTTCTTGGGGTATAGGTTGATCAAAATCTGGCAACTTTCAATCTCCCTCTATTGCTAAAATCAAAATTCAGGTTCTACTTTATCTAGAGAAAAAACACCATAAAATGTTGGGGCTGAACAAAGTTCAACCCCTCAATATTTTCCTACTTGCGTCCCGGAACTGTATATTTAAAATTCATCGGGCCGGTATAACCGGAAATCTCCGCTAATTTCTCTAATATTTGGGTTCCCGAATATTCTTGACCCTTAATAATCCAAGTGGGGAAACCTTTAATTCCGGCATCGCGACAAGCTTGGGGATTACCATTAACCCCTTGGGGATCGCATTCGATATAAACCCCTTCTTTTTTGAGGATTTCTCCCGCTTCCTTACCAAATAACTGTTTTTGATCGTAACAGTGGGGACACCAAAAAGCCCCGTATTCCTTCGCGCCAATTGCTTTTAAATGTTTAGCTAGGGCAATTTCTGCCTCTCCCGAAACCGTGGTTACTTCCCAACCGTAGGGGGGGGTAGCCGCTGTCATTGGCTGGGTAATTTCTTCTTTTCCTCCTGTCACGGTGGGGGAATTTACTCCCGTATAAACCGCTAAAGTTCCCACCAAAGTAATCATCGCCACCACAACCATCGGCAGTATAATTTGTCCTAAACCTTCCCATTCGCGACCGATAATTGTGAGAATTAATAAGGTTAAAGCGAACAAAGCCGAAGTGATGCAGTAGGGACACAATTCCTTTAATTCCGTGGCTAGAATATACATTAAATAACCACTAAATACCGCCATCGCCGTCGCCCCCGCTAACAGCAATAACCAAGTATTATTTTCTAAACTTTTGCGGAGATTTTTCTGAGTTTCCCCATTAATAAATAGAGGACTGAGGGCAAAAACCGCCATGGCAATATAGGCCAAAAAACCGAACAAACTCAAGGGCAGCCCGAAAACCGTAGCGTAGGGACTATTAAGAACACCACTACAACCAGCCCCATCAGTAGCTCCGGCGGTGCAGGCAGCAGCCCCTCCCGTCAGTTTGGTAATGGTTAAATAGCCGGTCAGAATCGCCCCCACGATCGAAACGCCCCCAATTAGGGGCCGGGAGTAGCGATGAATCCAAGGTACAGAACGACGACGCATAATATTATTTAGATTAAATTACAGCAGAATTCAGGAGTCAGGAGGTAAATCGAAATGTACTTTGTCGAAAGGAAAAATTCCCTAACCATATTGTGTTAATTAGGACGTTTTCAATTCCTAAAAACTTAGGATAGCTATCCCCTGAAACTATCCGCCATTCTAGCAAGGGGTTATGTGGACAGGGGCAAAGAAGGGAGAGAATTATTAATTTTTGCCTTTTGATCGTTGATCAGGCGTGCCGTTTCCACAAATTGCGACACCCGGATCGGATCCACCGGTTCAGTAATTTTGCCATGACGCTTGAGGGAACTAGCCACGATCACCCCATCAGCAGCCAGCAGCAACTGCCCGATATTGTCTAAATCAGCCCCGCTGCCGATAAAAACCGGTGTTCCCTTGGCCGCCGCCACTGCCAGTTCCAAATCCTCAAAACTGGGGGGGCTACCGGTGGCCCAACCAGAGAGGATCACCCCGTCTGCCAGTCCCCGTTCGATCGTATCTTGCACCGCCGTGGTCAGATTAGGGGTTCCCAAGGGGCGGGCGTGTTTAACCAAAACATCCGCTAAAATTTTGACCTCAGACCCCAATTCGCGGCGATAACGCAGGAGTTCGTGGGCCTGACCCTCAATAATGCCCTGATCGGTAGCCATAACCCCCGTTAGCACATTAACCCGAATAAATTGGGCATTAACACAGGTAGCGATCGCTAAGGCACTATGGGCATCATTGCGGAGAACATTAAGACCAATCGGTAAGACCACCAGATTTTTAATGCGATCAACAATTAAAGTCATGGCACTAACCACGGCGGGATCCACCTGTTGCTTAGTAAAGGGGGCATCAAAAAAATTCTCGATAATCAAACCATCAACACCACCGGCAGCCAAAGCCGTCGCCTCCTGTTCAGCCCGCTCGATCACCGTCTTGAGACTGCCACCCCAACGGGGGGAAGTGGGCAGGGGGGCGAGATGAACCACGCCAATAATCGGGTTTTTTGTCTTGAAAGTTGCAATTAAGTTCACAGCGTATACTACTCTTAGCGTCCCCAACCATGCGCCGCTCACCCATTTTAACAGGGTGAAGGCCTA
>NZ_JASJFG010000603.1:0-2849 GCF_030065375.1 Microcystis sp. M49636_WE2
ATGGGGTGAACGTAAAGCTTGACCTAAACGAGTTAAGCCTTGGGAACAGTCAAAACGATCGAGATGTACTTCAATAAATGATAGGCGATCGATGTTACCCTGGGCAATCGATAAAGCCTTTTCTAATTCCCCTTCTGTCCTGACTTGACAACTCCAACTTTCCCCGTTAAATACTGCCGGTAATTGGTGATATTTCCACGGTTGTAGATCATTATAAATATTATCCTGAATTACCCGCTCGATCGTGTAACCATCATTGTTAATTAAAAAGATAATTGGATTGAGATGGTGACGGATAATTGTCGAAAGTTCTTGGGCGGTCATTTGAAAAGCACCATCACCCACAAAGACGATAGGACGAGTATTTGGTGCGGCAAAAGCTACTCCTAAACAGGCGGGAATTGAATAACCAATAGAGAGATAAAATGCTTGACCAATAAAGTCGGTTTTTTGGGGCATTAATAAATCAATTGTGGCAATAATTGCGTCCCCTGTATCAGAAATAACAAAAGATTCTTGAGCGATAAAATGATTCATTCGCTCATAAAAACGAGCATTAGTTAATTTTTGCTCTGCCACGGCGATGAATTCTAAATTCTTCAATTCGGCCGCAGGTTTAATCTCTAGTGTAGCCGCTTCTTTGTGACTTAGCTTATTAATTAAACCCTCGATAAAATCCCCTAGGAATACTGGTTGATAGAAGTGATGTTTAATCTTGATCTTCTCGGAATTGGCATTAATCAAATTATTGGGATTTAAATTAGCCGTAAATCCGCCTAAATTCATATCGGACATGATCGCCCCTAAACAGAGGACACAATCGGCATTTTCCACCCGTTGACTAACGTATTCGCGACTTAATGCCCCCACATAAGTGCCGATAAATTGCGGCTGCATTTCCGAAATTGACGACTTACCTAAAATAGTGGTGGCTAAGGGATAACCCGTTACTTCTAAAAGTTTCAGCAACTTATCCTGGAGTTTAAACCGATGGAATTCTACCCCTGCTAAAATAATTGGTTTTTCCGCTTTTTCTAATAAAAAAGCCGCTTCTTCAATGGCTTCTTCTAAAGCGGCGGCATCCGTGAGATTATCGGTTAAATAAATTGGCTTTTCTGAGGGGATACAGGGACGATAGACTAGATCCCGGGCAATTTCGATATACACGGGACGTTTGTGATGCAAACAAGCGGCTAAAGTTTGATCGATTTGACTGGCTGCTTGGGCAGAATTAGTGAGAATAACCGAGGCAACCGTGACTTTTTCCATGATGGACAATTGCAGATTATAATCGCCCGTGGTGTGGTGTAATAATAAATTATCCCGGCGAATCGAGCGATCGGAAGCCCCACTAATTACCACCAAGGGAACTCTTTCAGCGTAAGCACCGACCACAGCATTAACGAGGCTAAACCCCCCGACTCCGTAGGTGACACAGACAGCGCCCATACCTTTGACTCGCGCGTAGGCATCGGCGGCATAACCCGCGTTAAGCTCATTACAGGTGCAAACTAATTCGATCGGACTTTCCACCAAAACATCCATCAAATCGAGGACATAATCCCCCGGCACCCCAAAAATATGATTAACCCCTAAACTATGGAGACACTGGCATAAATATTCGCCGATCGTGATCATAGCAATTTTCTCCCCTGTGTTGGCACTTTCACGCCGATCATAACGATTTTTTCAAAAAATAGGCTCATGCCCAGTAATAAACTGGAAAGTAACAATCAGCAGACTTTAATTAAGTAGCTGTTTGCAATTAAATAGAAGATAGGTTTTGCACTCGATCCCCCCTGCCCCCCTTAATAAGCGGGGTGCCGACAGGCGGGGGGATCTTAGAGTTTTTTCCGCAGACCCTAATTATATCTAGGCGATGGTGATCAATGCTATAGTATAAAATCTGGGGTTTTTCTCTGGGGTGTAAAAAAATATCTGCGGCACTTTTTCTGGTATAATTTTTACAGGAGATTCCCTAAAACTTTCGACTTAACTAAGGCTGACTGTTAATGATTTTTACTGAATTAGTTTTGCAAAATTTCGGTCCCTACGCCGGTCGTCAAGTGATTAATTTACGTCCCGAAAAAGACAACAATCCCTGTCCAATTATCCTTTTGGGAGGCATGAATGGCGGCGGCAAAACTACTTTAATGGATGCGATTCGTTTGGCTTTGTACGGTGCGCGGGCTAAATGTTCTACTCGCAATAATTTAAGTTATGCCGAGTTTCTCAGTCAAGCAGTTAATCATCAAGCTTCCCTCATCGATCAAGCTAGAATTGAACTGGCTTTTGAACATCTAGTTAATGAACAATGGCGACAATATCGTATCGTTAGATACTGGACAAAACAGCCCAAAGATGGTAAGGATACCCTCGGTATTTTAGATGAAGATTGGCCTGATCCTGCCTTAGCTAATACTTGGGATGAATATATTGAAACTTTATTACCTTTGGGTATTTCTAACCTGTTTTTATTTGATGGGGAACAGGTAAAAGAATTGGCAGAACAGGATGTACCTCCTGACAGTGTTAAGGATTCGATGCAGACTTTATTAGGGTTAGAATTAGCGGAAAGATTAGCAGTTGATCTTGATATTTTAGCTAGTCGCAAGCGTAGGTTATTAGCGGCAGAGAATGAACTGGCAACTATTGAAGCTATCGAGAAAAAATTAGCCCAGTACCAAGAGGATTTAGAATTGGCTCGGCAAGAGATGGAAACTCAACAAAAAAATTTAGATTTGGTTAGAAATGATTTTGATGCAGTCTCGGATAAATTTCGCATTGATGGCGGAAAAATTGCCGCCGAAAGAAGTCAATTAGAGAGCAGAAAAAAGGATTTAGATAAA